>JANOUM010000878.1:0-19271 GCA_031416855.1 Rhodoferax sp.
CGAATCGGCGATCAGGAACTGCGAGTTGGACATGCCGCGGCAGGTGCGCGACGCATGCATGACCATGCCGTCGATGTTGAACTTGTCGCAGATTTTCTCGATTTCACCGATCATGATCGGCGCGCCATGGTTGTTCGGGCACACCAGATAATTCTGCGCCATGCCCAGCACCGGGCTCTTGAGATCGATCAGCTGCGGCTCCTGCCAGAACGACATATGCGTGTAACGCCCGGCCACCACACAGGCGTTCACCGCAGCAAACTTGTCGGCCAGCCAGCCGACCTTGTTCCAGTTCATCATGCCGTCGAAGAAGAGCCGGTATTTTTCGTCCTTCACCGCGCCAACGCCCTCGACAATGCGCTGCTGGATCTCGGCCTTGACACCCTCGAAATAGGCCACGAGGTTCTGGTCGCCGGGCAGGAAATTCACCGGAGCGATGCTGACGATCCAGTCGAAGAAGCTGGCCGGTGACGGTGTCGCCGTGCACAGGTCCATCGCCTCCAGGCGCAGTTCAGCCGCCTTCTTGACAAAACCCATGGTCTCGCTGAGCCGGTCGAAATCGAACTTGCGGCCGGTGTGTTCTTCCATGAATTTGGTCATGGCGACGAGCTGGTCGGCCACGTACTTCGAACGCTGCCGCCACTCCGAGCCACGGATGTAGCCAGCATCCGGTCGCCCGCCCCACAGCAGCGGAATCTGAATCGTGAACATCGGGATCTTCTTGCCGAACATGCGGTAGGTGATATCGTCCCACTGCTGGCCCGTGCTGCAGTACGGGTAGGCGTTGATGATCATGTCCGGCATGGGAAGCCTGCGCATCAGCTCCGCACGCGGGCCATTGGGGTCGATTCCCAGCGTGCCTTTGTCAAGGCTCTCACGGTCGAGCAGGGCCTGGCCGATGTGGGTTCGCGCGTAGGAGCACAACTCGCGGTCGTACCCGCGCGCCTCGCCCGCCTGCTGGGCGGGGATCTCGTCGTGCCGGGCGGCCAGGTTGGCCGCCCAGGCCTCGCCGTGCACCCAAGCCACATCATGGGAATGGAAGAACGGCGGGATGTAGGTGCCGTTGTACCAGATCACCTTCTTGCCCTGCTCCTTGGCGTGGAACAAGTTCTCCCAGTAATCGTTGACGAGCTTGCCGCCGAAACGCGTGCTCTTCAGGCGGTTGGCGCGTTCGCCATTGCCGAAAACCGGGCTGGCCGACACCCTGTCCGCAACCATCTGCTGGCTAGATTCCATCATGTGTTTCTCCGGGTTAAACAGTTGCGTCGATCCGCGCCACGGGCGCAGCCGCCGCACGACGTCCGACAACTTCAACAAATGCATCGACGCGTGTTTTGAGAGACTCGAGCGCCACACCCTCGTGTTCGGTCTCGACCAGCAGATGCGGAATGCCATGTTTCTCGAAGGCCTCCTTGATCTCCGGGTAAAAGAACATGTGTGGCTCGCAGAATTTCGCCATCAGGATGATCAGTCCCTGCGCACGCGATAGCGCCACGGCCTTGAGCAGGTACTGCTCCCAGTCAAGCCCCTTGACGGCCCGGGTGGGGCATGGCACTTTTTGGCTGCGTGTCAGATACCACGACGCCAGTGCGTCGACAGGCGAGCCCGTTTCGTCGATATCGGCAAAGATGAACCGGTAGCCGGTGTAGAGGTCATCGTCGACAACCGTGCATCCACAGTCCTCAAAAAGGTCAAGCAGGCTGGGCTTGGGCGCATGGCACATGTGGCCGGACAGGAAAACCCGGACGGTGCGCGCCTTGGGTGCCGCAAGCACCAGGCTGGACAGCAGCTGTTCCAGCAAGGCCGTGTGTTGCGCCTTGTCCATCACCATCGACGACTTGACGATGTGCTGCATGTTGCGGGCCGACAGATTGATCTCGCCCGTGCGTCGCAGGTCGTACAGCCGGCGGATCAGGCTCCGGTTGCGGTTGAACAAGCGGATCGAGGCATGCACGCTGGCCTCCCCGATCTTGGCACCGGTAAGAGTCTCCAACTCAAGCCAGAGTTGCCGGAAGGTGCCGCGCGTCTCCGCCATGGCCCAATCGGCATCCAGAATGGAACACAACTGGTTGAACAGGATCGGCTTCGTCGGCAGGTGGGCGCGTATCACGTCGGCCGTGCCCAGTAGTTGCACGCAATGGTCGCCAAAAAGAATCGCGTCCAACACCTCGAACTCACCACGCAATGCCTGGTCAATGAGGCTGCGGTTGTAACCGCAATAGAAACTGAAAACCTGGCTCTGCCCGATGGTGACAGGCTCGTCATCCTCTTGCACCACCATCGGCAGGGCACCCGCCGCATGGGCCAGTTCACCCGGAAAATGCATCGGAAAGATCCCGATCACGCGCCCACCGGTTTCCTTCTTCCACTGTCTCACGTAGTCCAGTGGCCGGGCCGCCACCTGCGCGAACGTCGCCAATATGTTTTCCATGGGCATTTTTTTCTCCGCCTTATCGAACAACCAGGTGCTCCGCCCCCCCCGCCAGGCACCGCCGGTTTCAGCGAAGGTTACGGTATTTGATTTGATAAGTCAAACTCACCTAAATTTCAGGTCTTGTCAAATATGTTAGTTTCTAGAAGGCATTTGCATAGCAAATTTTCATTTCTCCCAAAAGGTAAGTTTTACTCATTTTCAGATGGATTTTGATCAAAACATGGCGGCCGGAAGAATCGCCTTGGTACGGATGGAGTCCACCAACCTGAACTTCTGCAGCTTGCCGGTCTCGGTCCAGGGGAAGACGTCAACGAAGTACCAGATGCGCGGCGCCTTGTAACCCGCAAGCTGTTCGCGGCAAAACGCATGCAGTTGCGCCGGATCGGGCGGGTTGGCCGCGGAGCGTGGCAGGATGACGGCACCCACCTGCTCACCCCAATACGGGTCCGGCACACCCACTACCGCCACGTCAGCAACCCCCGGATATCCGCGCAGCAGGTTCTCGATCTCGCGCGGGTCGACGTTTTCGCCGCCGCGGATGATGATGTCCTTGATGCGCCCGGTGATGCGCAGAAAACCACGCGCGTCCATGGTACCCAGGTCACCAGAATGGAGCCAGCCGTCCGGCCGAAGCGTCCTGGCGGTTTCTTCCGGCATGCCGAAATAGCCGACCATGGTCTGGTAGCCACGCACGCAGATTTCGCCCGGCTGTCCGAGCGGCATGACCGCGCCAGTCTCGGTGTCGGCGATCTTCACCTCCACTTGCGGCATCGCCTGCCCGATCGTCTCGGCCTGGTCTTGCGGCGAATCGTCGGGGAACACACCGGTCACGACCCCCTGCATCTCGGTCTGGCCAAAGATGTTCGCGATCGAGCATCGCAGCTCCGCGTCGGCGCGCCGGATCAGGCTGGCTTCGACCACGGCGGCCCCGGACACCAGGTTTTTCAGCGTGCCCAACCGGTACTTTTTGCGATCCGGATCGGCCAGCAGGGCCTCGATCATCGTGGGTACCAGCAAGGAGTAGGTCCCGCCTTCACGCTCCACCAGCGACATGTAGAGCCCGGGCGACCATTCAGCGGCCAGCACATGCGTGGCGCGCCGCATCACGGCACCCACCGCCGCGTGCCCCAGCGCGCCGATATGGAACATCGGCATGGGATTGACAAACACGCCGCCCTCGGCCAGGCCGCCACGCTCCTGGGTGAAATTCGCCATATTCACGATCCCCTTGTGGTGGAACATGACGCCTTTCTGGGCACCGGTGGTACCCGACGTGAACATGATCACGCAGACATCCAGCGGATCGACCAGTGGCAATTCGTGTGGCGCGGCCTGGCGCTCCATCGGTTCGACATCGGCGATGGGAATGATGTGGCGCAGGGCCGGAAGTCGCTGCGCCACCTCGCGCGCCGCGCCCGGCATGTCAAAACCCCGGTATCCATCCGCAAAAAACAGGCCGACGGCGCCGGAACGCTCCAACACGTAGTGCAACTCGCGTGCCTTGTAGGCCGGATTGACCGTCACCATCACGACGCCGGCCAGGGCGCAACCGTAGAACAACAACTGCCACTCCGGGACATTGGGTGCCCACACCGCAACCCGTTCGCCCGGCTGGAAGCGCTCGAGCAGGGCGAAGGCCACCCGCTCGGACGCGCCGACGAGTTCCGCATAGGTCCAGCGGCGACCCGCACGCCCATCGCCAAGCCCCTCCACCAGCGCCAGCCGGTCAGGCGCCGCCCCTGCGCCCTCGCGCAAGGCACGCCCCAGCGTCCAGTCGAGCAGCGGTCGCGACGTTTCCGCAGGCCAGTAGGACTCTGTCAATTGCCTGGAAAGGTATGCCTGCGGCTTGGCCATTTCGTGCCCCTTGGTCTGGTTAACTTCGCCCATCATAGATGATACGATAGCGTACTATGTGCGTGCGAAATAGTCACACCATGCCGACTCGCGACGCCATACAGGAGATGCACGGATGCGTAGAGATGCAAGTGGATGGAGTGTCCGGTTCAGTGACGAAGAAGCACGGCAACTTCGCGCGGCCGGCGTCTGGCGCGGCCGGACCATCGTCGACGATGCCACCGACGCAGCAGCCGCAGTGCCGGACCAGATCTGTCTGCGTGACGGTGCACGCGCCATCAGCTACCGCGATATCCTGCTGGAAGCGCAGGCACTGGCTGCGGGACTGGCCGAACGTGGCTTGCTCCCTGGCCAGGTGGTGGCGTTCCAGCTTCCCAACTGGATCGAAGCGGCGGTCGTGAACATCGCCGCCGCCATGCTCGGCCTGGTCGTCAACCCCATTGTGCCGATCTACCGCGACAAGGAAGTCGCCGAGATCCTGGCCGACTGCGGCGCCAGGGTGCTGTTCGTGCCCACGGTATGGCGCAACTTCGACCATGCCGCGATGGCTGAACGCGTGCGCACGAGCACACCGGGGCTCGAATTCATCGTGCGGGTGCGGGCCGACACAGGGGATGCGAAGTTGTTGCGGTATGAAGACCTGCTGCGACCCACCGGGCACCCGCCGCCCCTGGTTGCGCAGGACGCGGATGCGATCAAGTTCGTGCTGTACACCTCGGGTACGACCGGACGCGCCAAGGGCGTGCTGCACACCCACAACACGCTGGCCAGCGCGCTGGCGGGATGTATGGAGTTCTGGCAGATCGGTGCCGGCAGCGCGATCTTGATGCCTTCGCCGGTGAGCCATGTCACGGGATACCTGTGGGGGCTGGAGGCGCCGTTCTCGTGGCGCACCCCCACCATCCTGATGGACCGTTGGGACGCCATCCAGGCAGCCGAACTGATCGACCAGTTCGACGTGGCGTTGATCGTCAGCGCCACGCCCTTTTTGTCAGAGCTGCTCGACGCTGCTGCCATCCGCCAGACCCGGTTGCCATCGCTGCGGATCTTTGCCTGCGGTGGCGCGTCGGTTCCGGCGGACCTGATCCGGCGCGCCAACCATTACCTCTCGCATGGCCGGGCGTTCCGGGTCTACGGTGCTACCGAAGTGCTGATGATCGGCAAGGGGTTCGTCGAGAGCGGTACCGAAGAACTGGCAGCCGAGACCGACGGCAAGATCAGCGGCTACGACGTTCTTTTTGTGGATGACGCGGCCGTCCCGGTGCCGGAAGGAACCGAGGGCGAGATCATCGCTCGCGGCCCGGCGCAGGCGGTCGGGTACGTCGACCAGGCCGAGACCGCCCGCAGTTTCGACGCAAAAGGCTACTTCCATACCGGCGACCTGGGTTTTCGCACCTCAGACGGTGCGGTGGTGATCAGCGGCCGCAAGAAAGACCTGATCATCCGGGGCGGAGAGAACATTTCCGCCCGCGAAGTCGAGGACATCCTGCTGCGGCATCCCCTGATCGCCGAGGTGGCCGTGGTCGCGATGCCGCACGCCCGACTCGGTGAAACCGTGTGCGCCTGTGTGGTGGCACGGTCGCATGCGCCCACGCTGGCCGAGATCCTCGCTTACCTGAACCAGATCGGCATCGCGCGCCAGAAACTTCCCGAGCGGCTGGAGATCTTCACGGCGTTTCCGATGACACCGGCCGGAAAGATCAAAAAGGACATCCTGCGCGCCCTTGTCGCCGACAAACTGCGCGACGAACAAGCGCGCGCCCACCATCCCACAACCAGGGCCTCCCAACCATGAGCGCCGCCGGGCCGTTTCCAAGGCGCTCGCACCGCAGCCGGCAAAGCGAAGGGACTCCATGAGCACCCGCCTCGACCACATCGCCATCTTCGTGCGCAAGCTCGAGGATGGCATCGACTTCTACCGCTCCGTCGTGGGGCTCGGCGAACCCGTCGTGCGCGACATCCCGGAGCTCCACATCCGGTGTGCGTTCTTCGACCCTGGCGAAGGTGGCGTCATCGTCGAACTCGTCGAGTTCTCGGGTGACGGTGACCTGGCGCACGGTGATGTCGTGGTGGCGATCGAAGTGGACGATCTGGACGTCGCGATGGCGCATTTCCGCGCCAGCGGTGTGCGCGTGTTCGACCAGCCCCCGACACCAAACCTGCCGCTGCGCCGCGGTTGGGTCCTGAAACGCGATGGGCACGGCACCGTCATCGAGTTGTGCCAGCGCGGCGAGGTGGCCAGCTTCGTTCGCCGACACGCTCCCGCCTGACGCCCCGAAGCAACCCCATGGATTTCGCCTTCACCGAAGAACAAAAGATCATCGCCGCCTCCCTGCGCGACTTTGCGACCCAGGAACTGCTGCCCAAATACAGCCACTGGGACCGGACAGGCCGGTTTCCAGCCGATATCTGGAACAAGATGGGTACCATGGGATTGCTCGGCATGCGTGTGTCCGAGGCCTATGGCGGCCAGGACTTCGACTGCGTGACCGCGGGCCTGGCCATCGAGGAAACTGCCCGCGGTGACTTCAATGTCTGTTATGGCATCCTCAACTGCTGCTTTGCCGGCGACCTGCTCAGCAAACACGCGGGCGAGGCGGTCAAGGCGACCTGGTTGCCGCCGATGGTCGCGGGGGAGAAGGTAATCTGTGTGTGCCTGACCGAGCCGCAGGGCGGCTCCGACGCCGCATCGATCCGCACCCGCGCCGAACGCCAGGGCGACCATTACGTGCTGAACGGCGAGAAGTCGGCCGTCACGCTGCTGATGGCGGGCCACGCCGGCATCGTTTTCGCCAAGACCGACCCTGCCGCGGGAGCCCGGGGCGTCTCGGCATTTCTGGTGCCTTTCGACGCGCCCGGAATCACCCGCCACCCCTATTCGGACATGGGCTCCAAAGGGATCGTGCGCGGGTCCATGTTCCTCAACGACGTCCGGGTGAGCGCTGAAAATCTCATCGGCCCGGAGAACGGGGCGTTCTCGCGCGTGATGCAGACGTTCGATTACACCCGCGGGCTGATCGGCCTGATGTGCATCGGTGCCGCGCAGGTCACGCTGGAAGAAACCATCGCCTACACCAAGAATCGCATCGCCTTCGGCCAGCCGATTACAAGGAATCAGGGAGTGTCGTTCCCGGTGGCCGAGTGGCATGCGCGTCTGACCATGGCGCGTTGGCACTGCTTTCGTACCCTGTGGCTGCGTGACCAGGGCCTGCCCCACAGCAGCGAGGCCGCGATCTGCAAAGGATTTGTGCCGGAGATGTGTGTGGGTGCGATCCAAGATTGCATGGTGCTGCACGGCCACTATGGCTGGACGCAGGACTTGCCCATCGAGCAACGTCTGCGCGATGTGGCCGGCCAGATCATCGCCGACGGAACACCACAGATCCAGAAGCTCATCATCGCGCGCGAGTTGTTCGGGCGCGAGTTCGTTTGATGCGGCCAGGAACAATCACAATCGGCACCAGCAGATGATCGCCAAGGAGCACACAACCGGGACACCATTGGAGTTGCCACCCGCCGGTTTCGAACCGGTGTCGATTGGCGGTGCCTTTGCCATCCACAACGGTCCCTTGTATGCGCGTTGGCACCAGGAGCGGCTGGAGCTAGGTTTTCGCGTCGGTGCGCAGCACGTGAACCCGGGCAACAGCTGCCACGGTGGCATGTTGTCGCTGTTCGCCGACATCCTGATCTCCACCGCCGCGCAGTACCAGACCGACATCCCGCGCCAATTCCTGCCCACCATAAGCCTGCAGATGGACTTTCTGGCACCGGCACCCCTGGGCAGCTGGGTGCACGGGCAGGCCGACATCCTGAAGGTCACGCGCAACTTGATCTTTTCGCAAGGCCTGGTATATGCTGATCACCATGTGGTACTGCGCGCCAGCGGAACCTTCAAGCGCGGGCCGCTGCTTGCGGACACGGATAGCGACTACCGATTGCAACTGCCAGGAATGCCCTCCCCATGCTGACCCCTCAAGACGACCTCATCGGCCACCAACTGCCGACCACCTTCGACCAGATCAACAACAGTGACCCGGCCTGGATGGAGCGCCTGTGGTACACCGGGCACCCGGTGCCCGGTGGTGAAGTCATCTTTGACCTCGGGCTGGGTTACCACCCTAACCGCAATATCATGGATGCATTTGCCGGTGTCGCAGTGCCCGGGCGGCAGTGGAATTTCCGGGCATCACGCCGACTGCGGCCCGACCCGTTGACGACGGCGGTGGGGCCGCTGTCAATTACGGTCATTGAGGGATTGCGGCGACACCGGCTGGCATTGGGCGACAACGACAGTGGCATCCGTTTCGAGATCGAATTCCAGGCCACGATGAACCCGCACGAGGAAAAGTCGCACCAGCGTCGGCGCGACGGCCGCATCACCGAAGACATGGCACGCGCGCAGCAACTCGGGCGGTATGTCGGCTGGCTGGAATACGATGGCAAACGGGTCGCCGTGGACTCCTGGCTGGGCCAGCGTGACCACTCCTGGGGCGTGCGCTCGGAAATGCGCACCGACGAAACCCACCCGCCGCTGACCTTCTATCCACCCTTCTTCTACTGCTGGGTTACAGCGCAGTTCAAGGACCACGGGCTGCACGTGTTCTTCAAGGAGCGCGCACCTGGCGAGAAGATCTATTTGTCGGGCGAAGAAGTCTTCTGCGCCGGCAACAAGGCCTCGGGCCGCAACCAACTTGCCGATGTGGCGCACCAGGTGCGTTGGCACGACGACCCATATGGCCAGTCGATGGCCTCGGCCACATTGCAGTTGCGGTTCGCCAATGGCAGCGAACGGCTGGTCACCGTGCGTGTATTGCCGACACGGTTCTTCCTTAAAGGCGGCCTGTATGGTGGTCTGGACGGCTGGTTCCATGGCGACGACCGTGGAAAGCTGCACACCGCGCACGAAGTCTGGGACCTCACCGACCCGGCCACACGTCGCCGTACCCGCACCCTGGCCGACCAGGTCATCGAGGTGACCGACGGCGACGAGGTGGGATACGGCATCATCGAGTACGGCGTCGGCAAGGGTTATTCCGCCTACGAAACCGTGCAGGTTCACCCTCCGATCTAGCGCATTCTTCGCGCTGGGGTAGGCGTATCAGTGTGACGACGGGTTGGCCTTCTTGACCGATGGTCCCTCTTGCGTCTCGGTTCCGCTGGACATCTCTGCGAAGAGCGGGCGGGGGGAATTCTTCAGTTCGATCGTCAACTCGGCACGCATCGCCTCGCGCAACAATGCCTCGGCCTGTCTCGCCACGTCCGGCACCAGCGTGGCCCCCTGGGTGTCCAGTTCGGCGAGCAGCGCGGCAATGCGCCGATTACCTTCTTCGCGCAGTGCCAGCAGTTCGGAAATCGGTGTCGCAACCGGTTTTGCGGGCAACTCGGGCGGCCCACCCAGCAATGCCGCCGCGCCCTCCAGCGCCGACCGTTGCGCCTGAATCTGCTGCAAAAGGAAACCGGCCGACCAGTCGGCGCGGATCTTGAAGGTGTTGAGCAGGTTGATCACCCCAAACACCTGGCCGCGTGCAAAATCATCGTCGATCCGGCCCAGCACTTCGGTGCGCAAGGTGGCGCACATGCCGTCAATAAGTCGAGAAAAGCTGTTGTTCATGCGAGTTCGATCGTCTTTTCCATCTGGCGCAAACAGGTGGCGATCTGGCTGCCCATCGCCGGCATGCGCATATCGTTGAAACGCCCCTCTTCGAAACAGCGCGCCGCCGCCATGTGGGTGGCTGCCAGCTTCAACAACGACAAGGCCTGGTAGTAGCGCAACGAGGCCATCGACACCGCGAAACCCGCCTTCTCGCTGTAACGCGCGTAGAACCACTCCGGCTCGGCCAGGCGGCAGATAAGTTTGCTGCCACCCATGTACATCGGCAGACTGGCCCAGCCCAGGTCTTCGTGCGGATCGCCCAGATGCACCAGTTCCCAGTCCAGGATGGAGGTGATCTGACCACCCTCCTCCAGAAAATTCCCGGTGCGGTAATCACCATGCACGATGGCCACCCTTGGGGCAACGGGGGCGTGCGCCTTCAACCAGCGAATGCCCCACTCGGCCAAGGGATAGGAGCGCATCGCCCAGCGCTCTATCTGTGCCTCCCAGTGTTCGACATTGCGCCGGGCAGCATTGGCGCTTGTGATCCCCTGCGCCAAGATGGCGATCGATCGTTCTTGCCAAGGCACAAGGTGCAGGGCCGCCAAGGCGTCAACGAACTGCTCGGCGAGGGCTTGCCGGTAGCCCACTTCCAGACCGGGCTGCCCCGCAGCCACCCAGGGCACCACGGCAGCCCCTGAAACCTTTTCGCAGAAGAGGAATGGCGCCCCCAGTATGCCGGGGTCTTCGCTGCTCCAATAGACATGCGGCAAGGGCACAGCCGTGCCTTCGAGAGACTGCATCGCCAGTACCTGTGGAGCAGCGCTGTACGGTGCAAACAGGCCGTAGTCGGGGCCCAGGCGCAAGATCAGTTCTTCAATCTGTCCCTCAGCGCGCAGGCCGGTCACGGGAACGGCATAGGTCAGCCACGAAAACCCCACCGGAAAGCGCCGCACGGCACCGACCTGGACGGCATGCCCGACCTGTTGCGCAAGGTAGGTCCGAATACGGTCTGCGAGACCAGCTTCGTCAATGGTGGGGTGCATGGAATCGCAGCCTGTTGCGCAAGGTGTCAGTATTGCACCGCCGCACGGCCAATGCGTTCGCGCGCAATGATCAGCTTCATCACCTGCGCAGTACCGTCGCCGATCTCCAGCCCCATCACGTCGCGCATACGCTGCTGGTGCGGCAAATCCTTGCTCCAGCCATAGTGGCCAAAGGTCAAAAGGCATTGGTGGATCACATCGAATGCATTGCGGGGGCCCATCCACTTGCACATCGCCGCTTCCGCCGTATGCGGCTGACCGGCATCACGCAAAGCAAGCGTGTGGTAACACAACTGGCGCACCGCTGCGATTTGCGACTCGCCCTCGGCCAGCGGAAAGCTCACGCCCTGGAACTGGCCAATCGGCCGCCCGAAGGCCTCGCGTTCCTTGGCATAGACCCAGGCTTCGTCCAGCGAGGCCTGGGCGGCACCACAACACTGCAGGCCGATCAGCGCGCGGCTGTAGTCAAATCCCTGCATCACCTGCGAGAAGCCCTTGCCTTCAGCGCCCAGCCGGTACTTTTCGGAAATCCGCACATCATCGAAAAACACCGAGCCGCGGCCGATGATGGCGCTGCCCACATCGTCGAAATGGGTCCGGCTGATGCCCGGGGTGTCGCCGGGAATGAAGAAGGCCGAAACACCCTTGGCACCCTCGTCAGCCTTGCCGGTGCGCGCGAAGATCAGGTAGGCGTCGGCCCGGTCGGCAAAGGTGATCGATGTCTTTTCACCGTTGATGACGTACTGGTCACCTTCACGCCGGGCCTTGAGTTGCAGGTTGCTGGCGTCGGATCCGCCACGCGGTTCAGTAAGGCAAATCGCCACGATAGCTTCGCCACGCGTCATGCGCGGCACCCACTCCTGCACGATGGCCGCCCCGGCGTGGCGGATGAGGATCGCCGCGTTCAGGGACGCCCCCACCGGAACCGCACTCACGTTGAAGTCGCCATAGGCCAGTTCCTCCACGATCAGGCCAGTAGTCACGGCGTCGACGCCCAGGCCGCCGAGTTCCTCGGGCAAGTCGGCGCCTATCAGGCCCAGGCGCCCCATCTCCGCAATCAGTCCACGATCGAGCACACCCAGTTTCTCGCGCTTCTGGTAATCGGGAAGCAGTCGCTCGCGTGCATAGCGCCGCGCGGCTTCCTGCAATGCCCTCTGGGCGTCGGTCAATACCATGTCGCTGCAATCCCCTTGTTGCCTGATTCAGGCATAAATATCTTGAATTGTCTGCGCGTATTTTTCGGCGATGCTCTTGCACCGCACTTTCATCGTTGGATCGCGGTATAGCCGTGGCCATAAAACATGTCGGCCCCCATCACCTCGCGCAAACCTGCTGTCGAGAGATGGTTGCGCACGTCGGCCAGACCCACCCGCGCCGGTATGCCAACCGCCCGGCAGGCCGCCGCCAGCAGCGCCGCCTTGGGCACACACCAGCCGAATCCGTCGGCAAGCGTCCGGCTGGCCTTGAGGCCCTGTTCCGAGAGGTCAATCCGGTAAGGGTCGTAGCGGATACCGTCGCGCACCGCGTAATACAGCTTGACGGCGCGTTCGCGCGGGCTGGTTACCCCCGCGATGGCCGCACGCGCCATTGCAAGCACCGCCGGGTGGTCGGCGTCAACCATGGCGGCAGCTTTGGCAGTCACTGAGGGCGCATTGTCCGTGGCGATCGGTGCCGGGTCAGACTTCATCAGATTGCAAATACTGCAGCAGGTTGGCCTTGATCGCCACCAGCGCACCCGTCGTCGATTCCAGCCTGGCGTCGTCCAGGCCCGACAGGATCCGGGCGTTCATGCGGTGATTGATTTTGCGCATGTCGGTCACCAGTTGCATGCCTTTGGGTTCGAGAAAGACCCGGTTCACGCGACGGTCCGTGGCATCAGGCTCGCGCCGCAGAAACTCGGACTTCTCCAGACGGTCGATCAAGCCACCGATCGCCACCTTGCCGATGTCCAGCTGCTCAGCCAGCTGCGACTGGGTCATACCGTCCTCGCGCGACAGGTAGGCCAGCACCCACCACTGCGAGCGCGTGATGTTCAGTGGCTTCATGCACCGATCGAATGCGCTGCGTCGCAGGCGCGACACGTCATGAATCAAATATCCGAGCCGCAATTCCCAATCGATATCGTGTTTCTTGACAGCCATAAGCGCCCTTCGCCCACTCGGGCAGATTGTTAGCGTGAAGAAGTTTGTCTATCGAGCCCGAGCCCCACCGGGAAAACCCTCGGCCAGATTTAGGCGAAAGCAGTTGTCAACATATAGTTCGCTAGCGTATCATGCATCACAGCAACATATTCTAAAGGAGTTATCCGATGCGAGGCATCCAGGACAAGACAGCCATCGTAACCGGCGCGGGTAGCGGCATCGGCCGCGCGATCGCCCTGCGGCTGGCCAGCGAAGGCGTGACCGTTGGCGTGTTCGACATTCGCGGGGACGCGGCCAACGACACCGTCTCCGCCGTCGAGGCAGCCGGTGGCAAGGCGGTTGCCGTGGTCTGCGACATCACCGATTACAGCGCCGTGGTCCAGGCCGTGGCCGGATTCGAGGCCACCACCACGCGCGGCACCGACATTCTGGTCAATAACGCGGGCTGGGACACTCCGATGCCGTTTCTGAAGACCGACTCCGCGTTCTGGCAGAAGGTTACCGCCATCAACTGGTTTGGCCCGCTGCACATGACGCATGCGGTGGCACAGGGCATGGCGGCACGCAAGAGCGGACGCATCATCAATATCGCCTCAGATGCCGGTCGTGTGGGGTCGTCGGGCGAGGTGGTCTATTCGGGTTGCAAGGGTGCCACCATTGCCTTTGCCAAGGCGCTGGCGCGCGAGGTCGCGCGCAGTAACGTGACCGTAAATACGATCTGCCCGGGGCCCACCGACACGCCAGCCATGGATGCCTTCGTGGGCACTGGCGAAGCCGGGCAGAAAATCCGCGACGCGATGGTCCGTGGTGTACCCCTCGGACGCATCGGCGTGCCCGACGACTACCCAGGACTCGTCGCCTTCCTTGCCAGCGACGACGCGGCCTTCATGACCGGCCAGACGATCAGTGTGTCTGGCGGTCTAAGCATGCACGGGTAACCAGGAACAAAGCAATGAGCAAACAATACACGGACATCACTTACGAAGTGCGCGAGGGCGTCGCCCGCGTCACGATCAACCGGCCCGAGGTCTACAACGCGTTTCGCACGCAGACCGTTGAGGAGCTGATCGACGCGCTGCACCTCGCGGATGAAGAAAAATCGGCCAACGTGATGGTCCTCTCCGGTGCCGGCGACAAAGCCTTTTGTACCGGTGGCGACCAGAAAGTGCATTTGAGTGAAGACGGCCTGTACGGCCCACGCGGCACCGTGGGCATGCCGATCGAGGAGTTGCAGTCCGCACTGCGCGACCTGCGCAAGGTCTCGATCGCAAAGGTCCAGGGTTTCGCGATCGGCGGAGGCAACGTCTTCGCCACGATGTGCGACATCACGATCGCATCGGAAAAGGCGACTTTCGGCCAGGTCGGACCCAAGGTCGGGTCGGTTGACCCCGGTTGGGGAACCGCCTATCTCACACGCATCGTGGGCGAAAAGAAAGCGCGCGAGATGTGGTTTCTGTGCCGTCGCTACAGCGCCGCCGAGGCCGCTGCGATGGGCTTGGTCAACAAGGTCGTGCCGCATGACCAACTCGATGCCGAGGTCGACCAATGGTGCAGGGAGATTAACGAGATGAGCCCGACCGCGCTGACGATCGCCAAGCGCTCGTTCAACGCCGACAGCGAAGGCATCCGTGGAATCGGCTTCCTCGGCATCCAGACGGTCAAGCATTTCTACCAGACCGAAGAATCCAAGGAAGGCGTGCGTGCGTTCAGCGAACGCCGCAAGCCCGACTTCAAGAAGTTCGTGACCTGAACCCGCCGACAGACCCCGACGTGACTGCCCTGATCCAAAGCACCCTGGAGGCCGACGGCATCCTGCTAGCCACCATCGACGTGCCCGACAAGACGATGAACGTCTTCTCGGCCGACCTGATGGACGCGCTCGACGCATTGATGGACCGCGTCGACAGCGATCCCGCCGTGTTTGGTGTGGTGCTTACCTCCGGCAAACCGGGTTTTCTGGCCGGCGCCGACCTGGTCATGGTACGCGGCTACTGCGACGCGGCGCGCACCGAGAACCACGACACTATGTTCCAGATGTGCGGCCGCCTGGGACGGCAGTTTGTCCGCCTGGAGGCGTCACCCAAACCCTGGGTGGCCGCCGTCAACGGCATCGCGCTTGGTGGAGGTCTGGAGTTGGCACTGGCCTGTCGCGCGCGTCTGGTAAGCGACGACCCGCGCACGCAACTCGGTGTGCCAGAGGTGCGATGGGGCCTGTTGCCCGGTGCCGGCGGGACGCAGCGTCTGCCGCGCCTGGCGGGCTTTGGGGCCGCCATGGACCTGTTGCTCAGCGGGCGTTCCATCGCTCCAGCGGATGCGGTGCGCTTGGGTCTGTTCGCATGCATGGTGCCGGCCACATCCTTGCTCGACGAGGCCCGGCAAGCGGCACGTGCGCTGCGGGACCAGCCCTACGATGCCAACACGAAATTTCGCCACCTGGCACAGGAGGACGTGCCCGCCTGGAGCGCACAGACTGCCCAGGACGTCTCCCGCCGCTATGGCATCAGCGACGCTGACTTTCAGGCCTATCCTGCCTACAGCGCCATTGCTGACAGTGTGCTCAAGGGCGCACGGCTCGGGCTCGCTGATGCCACTTCCGTGGAGATGCACCAGTTTTTGCGCCTGATGTTCAACCCGGTGGCCGGCCACATGGTGCACACCCTGTTCCTGGAGCGCTTGCGCGGCGAACGCGAGCTGGCTGCACCTCCGACGGTGCGGCTTGACAACGTTCGCGTTGGTCCCATCAGCACGGGGCGTGGCGCGTGGACACAGGCACTGGCCAAACTGAAGTTGCCACAAACCCTCGACATGACGCTTCCGGATGACACGCTGGAGTTGGTTGACGGGCTGGGACGGCGCCACCGCATCACCCTTCGCTGCCTCGACGAGCCACCGGTGGCGGCACCGTCAGCTGATCCACTGGCAGTGCTGACACCCACCGGTGCATACGGCCGCGTGCTTGAAATCGTGGGCCCCCCTGACGCAGCCGCGCTGGCTGCCCGGGCCCTTGCGACCCGGCTGTGGTGCTTGCCCTGGCCGACCCCGGGGCCAGTAAGTGTGCTGCAGCAACTGCGCGGCCAGCCATTGGCCGAACAAGCGCGGATCGCGCGCGATTGCGCAGCCCTGCCAGGTGCTGGCGACGCCGCCTTTTTCGATGTGGCAGCCTGCCTGGCCGGTGTCACCCCTGCATGGACCGGCGGCCCGCTGACCTGGCGTGACGCATCTTCTCCAACCTGACCCTACCCTAAGAAAGCAAACACCGTGCTAAAACGTGCACTGTTCAACGAAGACCACGAAGCATTCCGCAGTATGGTGCGCCGCTTCATCGAGAACGAAATCGCACCTTACCATGCCGACTGGGAGGCGCTGGGCATCGTGCCGCGGGAACTCTGGCTGAAGGCCGGCGCCGCCGGCATGTTGTGCTGCACCGTGCCTGAACAATACGGCGGTGCGGCTGCGGACTACCTGTTCGACGTCGTGGTGTTCGAGGAGATTGCGCGCTCTGGATACAGCGGCCCCGGGTTCCTGATCCATTGCGATCTGGTGGCCACCTACATCGCCAGCTTCGGCACGGAACAGCAAAAGGCACGCTGGTTGCCCAAGATGGTGACCGGTGAGGCCATTGGCTCGCTGGGCATGACCGAGCCCCACGCGGGCTCCGACCTCAAAGCCATCCGTACCAAGGCCGTGCGCGATGGTGACGACTACGTGATCTCCGGACAGAAGGTGTTCATCTCCAACGGCCAGTTGTGCGACGTGATCGTCCTGGCCACCAAGACCGACGGCAGCGCCGGTGCAAAGGGGGTGACTCTTTTTCTGGTCGACACCCACCTGCCGGGATTTCGGCGCGGCAAGAACCTGAAGAAGCTGGGCATGAAGGCGCAAGATACCTCCGAACTGTTCTTCGACGAGGTGCGCGTGCCGGCCAGCGCCATGCTGGGCGAAGAAGGCAAGGGCTTCGAATTGATGATGACCAAGCTGGCGCAGGAGCGATTGGCCCAGGCGATCCGCTCAGCCACAGTGGCGGAAACCGTGGTCGACTACACCGTGGAATACACTGCGCAACGCAAGGCTTTCGGCAAGACCATCGGGGACTTCCAGAATACCCAGTTCAAGCTCGCCGAGTTGCGGACCGAGGCGGTGGTCGGCCGGCAGATGGTCGACCGCTGCATCGCCGCCTTCATGCAGGGCGAACTCGACGCCATCGACGCCGCCATGGCCAAGATGTGGCTCAGCAACATGCACTGCAAGGTGGTCGACGAATGCCTGCAATTGTTTGGAGGCTGGGGATACATGTGGGAATACCCGATCGCTCGCGCCTACGCTGATGCCCGCATCGTCAAGATCGCCGGTGGCTCGATCGAGGTCATGAAACACATCATCGGCCGCCACCTGTTCTCGGCCCTCAAACCACGCAAGGAAACGAGTCCTGCTCATGCCGGCATCAACCCCACCTGATGGATCATCGCCAGTGACGCCCTCGAGCTTTCGCGCGGACGCGCTGACTGGCAAACGCATCCTCATCACCGGCGGCGGCACCGGATTGGGCAAGGAAATTGCGCGCCAATTTGTCGCTCAGGGAGCAGTCGTGTTCATCTGTGGCCGTCGCGAGGCCGTATTGCAGGCCGCCGTGGCGGAGTTGCAGGTGGCCGCGCAGCACGGCGGCAGCGTGGCGTACCACCTGTGCGACGTGCGCGAAGCGGAGCAGATCGAGGCCATGGTGGACCACATCTGGCAGGGTGGGCCATTGACCGGGCTCGTCAACAACGCCGCCGCCAATTTCATTTCGCCCTCGGTCGACATCAGCCCGCGCGGTTTCGCCGCGGTGCGCTCCACGGTCATGGACGGCGCATTGTTTTGCACGCTCGCCTGCGGCCGGCGATGGATTGCGCAAGGACTGCCCGGTTCGATTGTCAGCATGCTGGTGACCTGGGTCTGGACCGGGTCCGCCTACGTCTTGCCTTCGGTGATGGCCAAGACCGCCGTGCACGCGATGACCATGTCACTGGCCGTCGAGTGGGGCCCCCACAACATCCGCGTCAACGCGGTGGCACCCGGCCCATTTCCGACCGAAAGCGCCTGGGAGAAACTGGCCCCGATCCCGAAGGCGAACGTGGGTGCCGCCTCGAAGGACGAAGTGCCGATGCGACGCTTCGGCCGCATGCACGAGTTGTGCAACCTGCTGACTTTCCTGCAGGCCGACGGCTGTGAGTACCTCACCGGCCAGAACATCGCGATCGACGGCGGGCACCATCTCGCTGCACCCAGCACTTTCGCCGCGCTGGGGCGGTTGACGCCAGACGACTGGGCAGAAGCCAGGTCAGTGGTGCGCGCACGCGCCGAACAGGAAAAGGCGCAGCGCAAAGCCAGTCCTGATTAGCGATCTACCTCAGCAGGCTCACGTGCTGAGCCCGTGTGGGGGTAGAAGATGGGTCCACCACAACAGGAGGTGAACCATGGCGATGAATGCGGTGCAGTTTCAACCCGGACCTTCGATGATGTCGTTCATGGAGCGCACGGTAGCGACGACAAATGCGAGGCGGCACTGATCGAGTCGCGTTGGCCCGACGCTTATGCCTGCCCGGTGTGCAGTTGCGCCCAGAACAGCTCGTTTCAGCGCGAAGGCCGTCTGTAGTACCAGTGCTCCGGCTGCCGGCACCAATGCAGCGTGACCAGCGGCACGATCTTCTAGGCCACCAAATTGGACATTGGATTCTGCACCACCTGACCATTTTCCATGGTCTGCATCATCATCTCAGGTCGGATCATGGCGTCAATTACCTGATTGCTTAAAGCCATGCCAAGGGTCACTCCCAGTGCAGAGCCTGCCTATGCTGCGGCACCCCAGTCGCGTTTGACACTCTCATTTTCTCCGCCAGCATTGTCGAAAACTGTTGTTTCAAGCTTTCGCGCAATTTGGGGAAATCCACCCCCTCACTGAATGCCTTGGCATTCCTCTCGTCGGCTGCAGATTGCAGCTGTTTGACCGCAAGAAATGGTGACCAGTACCAATATCCGCCAACGACCAATGCCGCGAGTAATACTACCGCGATTGACGTTGTCTTAGGGAGACGGAAATTGCAGAAGTACCACTTTTCTCCGCCTGTCATTGCGGCCCCGGATCGAGTCCGGGGTTGCAGCACCCGCAATCCATGGCTCCAACTGCATGGATGCCCCCGGATCGAAGTCCGGGGCAGGCTCATCAA
>JANOUM010000879.1:0-2326 GCA_031416855.1 Rhodoferax sp.
ACCGGCGATGGTGCTGCGATGGCCGGACAGCCATTGCAGCACGGGGAGTTCGACGTAGCCGGCTTCGCTCATGGGCGGATGCTAGGCGGCGAACAGGGCGGGGTTGATGCGCACTTGGCCGGTGAGCAGATCGTGCATCAGCGACTGCTTGAGCTGGCGCAGCGCGGCTTGTTTCTGTTCCAGCGCGCGAATCTTGGCTTTCGACGCCTGCACCACGTCGACTATCTGGCGTTGCTCGTCCAACGGCGGCAGCGGAAACCGGAAGGCGCGCACCTGGGTCTTGTTGGTCGAAGCCAGGTTGGTCGTGCGCTTGGCCACGCGGGTGAAATAGCGCTTGGCGATGTCGGATTCGACAATGCAGGCGAAGAAACGCGGATCGAGTTGTGTGCGGTCAGCCCGCACCCGAAAAATGTGGTTCTGGTGCAGGCAATCGGGAATCTGGCCATCCCACATTGCGCCGCGCCCGAGTTTGTCGAGGTCACCCCCTTCGGTCATCAGCACGTCGCCCGGTTCCAGACGGTAGCGCTCCACTTCGCTGATCCTGACTTTCACAGTCTTGATGGTGTTCAGGTTCAGGTGACCGTCTTGCACGTTGGCGACGCGAAGGTAGGGGAGTTCGATGTGCTTGAACCCTGATAGATTTTTGCCCAAGGTGACTCCAGAACCGACGCAGGCGACCTCAGCAACTCGCTTCATTTGCCAGTGGGCAGGTCGTTTGAAGCTACGCGTTGCACCGAGCCCGCGTTCTAGAACTGAATGCAGCAATGAATGATCCAGTGCATTCGCGTGCGCCAGCGCGCTTCTTGCCCGCTGGGTCGCCAAATCTGCTGTATCGAGGACACGAGCAATCAAACGCTGCTCACGGGGAGTGGGCACTGGCAGTGGCATTGTCAAGTAATCGCGGAAGTTTAAGTTCCGCATTTGAGTTGTCTGCTGCTCAAGCCGTAGTACACGCCCAGTTCGATTAATGGCGTGCAAAATCCACCCAAGAAATCGCGCGTCGATGACGTTTCGATCAGGGCGCAGTAGGTGCAAGAAATTCGAGAACGCATGACCCGGCATATCGGTATCAATGAACCCAACGCGACCGACTGGTTGATCGGGGCCGCCACCAGACCGTTCCAGAAGAATGTCTCCCGCGCAGGGTGAAAGCAACTCAGCCTTGAATTTTGGTAGTGCTCGAAGGGCAATGTCCGAAAGGTTCATTCGGCCATGATTGGTCAGATTGGTAGATCGCAAAATGCGGACCATGTACGGCCCGCCATCGTCCCCCCAGTCGCCTGGGGAATTGGACGAAAGTAATGCTTTGAGCGGTATTGCGTCCCAGTCTTTCGGGATATCGCCAAGCATCGTTGTTTGCAGCAGGCTCAGCATTTATAGACTAACGCTAGGCCAAACTTGGAGACCAGCGAAAGCAAATCGGATTCAGCTATCTGCAAAGCAGATTCAGCCGTTTTGAGCAATTGAAGTGCGTCGGAGACAGGCAGAGTTCGCTCGGGCTCAAAGGTGTCGATATAGCGAGCGATATTGAGGTTAAAGTCATTTTCGGCAATCTCGTCAATCCCCACCACCCGCGCATGCTTGAGCAATTCATCGGCATCGCCATACAGCGCGCCCAGTTCACTGCCCACCTGCGCCACGTCGTGCCGGTCGTCGTCGGCCCGGCGCCGCGCCTCGGCGATCTTCTCGTCGCGCTCGGCCACCTTGGCCGCCGCCTTGGTGGCCTGGGCGTCCAGCTTGGCCAGCGCCGCCGCGGCCTTGGCGTGGGCCACCGCCTTGGCGGCCAGCTTGGGCAACTCGGCCCGCGCCTCGGCCGCCGCAGTGGCCAGCTTGGTCGCGCGGGCCGCAGCCTCGGCGTACTCCAGCTCCAACCGCTCGATCTGGTCGAACTCGCGCCCGTTGATCTGCTCGCGCAAACGCCCGCTGTGCAGCGCCACCAGCGCCGGCACCAGGGCCGCATCACCGTAGGCCTGCACATGCACCAGGATGCGCATCACGTCCTGCGGGCGCAGTTCGTTCTGGTTGGACAGCTCGCGGAAGTGCCGCGCGGCGTAGACCAGCAGCACCTGCCCATGCCGCTCGGGCGGGCGCTGCTTGTTCAGGATCAGCAAGCAGGCCGGCACGCCGGCGCCGTAGAAGTCATTCAGCGGCAGTGAGATCACCGCGTCGACCACCCGCGCCTCGACCAGCGCCTTGCGGATCAGGTGCTCGTCGTCGGCCTTGCGGCGCTTGATGACGGCGTTGCCGTCGGCGTCGAACTCGCCGGTTTCGTCTGTGATTTGCTGGATTCATCAGGTAAGCGAGCGGTCCTTCAAACACGTCGGCC
>JANOUM010000880.1:0-6629 GCA_031416855.1 Rhodoferax sp.
CGTGACCAGCCGGTTCTGCGCTGCGGGATCCAGGACCGCCGTCGCCTGATCCAGAATCAGCACCGTAGGCCGTTTGAGCAAGGCCCGGCCGATCGCAACTTTTTGCCGGTCCGGGACCGACAGGCGCGCACCGCCTGTGCCAACCTGGTAGTCCAGTCCGATCCGCAGGACCAACGAGCGCAAGTTCAGTTCGTCGAGTATTTGCCGCATCAACGCACCAATCTGCGCACTTCCACCGGCCTGGCTGGTGGCTATCTTGCCAAACAGGATGTTGTCCTGCAGCGAGGCCGCGCCGTTGTAGCGCAAAGGATCGAAGAACGCGATCGAACCGCGCATATCGTGAGGCAGGTTGGCGGCGAACTGACGCCGTGCCTCGAGGATCCGGCCTTCCAGCGCCTCGTCGATCAGGCCCAAACGGTGTTTGGTCACCACCATTTTGAACGGAAGACCCATCAGCAGGTTGCGTTCCGAATCCGGGATCCGCTCCAGCCCGACCGAGGTCACGCGCGACAGGATGTCCTTCACCCCGGGCAGATCATCGTAGGCAATAAAGCTGAATCGTTCGAACAACTCGTGACCGGGAGGCAGGTCACTGAACAGCTCGAGCATGGTTTCGGCCAGCTTGTGCCCCACCTTCAGTAGGTCGCCCGAAAGGCCGGTGTCGGTGAGAACCTTGCGCACATAGGGGTTGAGCGCCAGGCTGTCCATGTCGAACACCCTCCCCACCGGTGTACCGAACAGCAGGTTCTCCGCCATCGTGGCGTTCCGGTTGTAGCGCTCGATGTCAAGCCGCTCCACCAGATCCTTGACCTCGGGATGGCTGAGCCGGCTGCGCATGGTTTCCCGCGCCAGCAGGATGTCGTCGGCCAGCCCGGGACTGTGGACAGAACTGACTGCGCTCTTGAGGCCGATCTCGAACAGGGTCTCCTCCAGGTCGACCGTCTTGAGGATCTCGAGGATGCGGTCTTCCATGTCATGCGGGCCACCGACGCCAGCGGAGTCGTAGTCCAGCCACTGCGCGTTGATGTCGAGCGGCGAGTTGCCGGCCCGCGTCGCTTCGCGCAACTGGCGCTCGCGCGTGCGACGGGCCGCGTCGGAGTAACTCGCATCGGCCATCGGCCGGTGTTTGAGCCCGTAGACCAGGTTCTCGCGCACGCTTACCGGGAACAGGTAGGACGCAGCGCCGACATACGCAACGGCCCGGCCAGTCACGGCTTCAGGCGCACGGGTCATGTCGATCCCGTCCATCTCGACCGCCCCTCCGGTCGGCCGTAGCAGGCTCGCCAGCAACTGCGCCACTTCGCCGGCGCCGCAGCCGTTCGGGCCAACGATCGCCACATGTTGGGCCATCGGGTTTTCGAACGACACCGCATCCACCACCTTGGTCCCGGAATCGTCCAGCAAGGACAGGTTGCTGACCCGTACCATGCCTTGCCTGGGCAACATTGGCGCTTCGAGCACCGCCTGTTGCGCGGACGGCGCCAGGTTTTCCACGGAAAACTGCTCGATCACCTGCGCGTACTTGATGCCGGTATCCATGCGCTCCTGGTCCCAGTCGATCAGTTCCTTGACCGGGCCGGGCAGGTCTTTGTAGGCGGCTATCACCGCCACCAGCGCGCCGATGTCGAGGCGTCCGGAGATCGCCAGGTATCCACCCACCAGGTAGAACAGGAACGGCGTGACCTGGGACAGCAGGTTGTTAAGGAATTTGATCAGGAACTTGCGCTGAAAATGCTCGAAGCGAATGAGAAACAGGCGACCGAGGCGGGCCGAAAACTCAGCGCGTTCGTAGTTCGAAGTGTCATGGGCATGGATCTCGACCACGCCGTCCACACACTCCGCTATGCGCCCAGCCAATTGGCGTGCGGCAAGCTGCCGTTCCTTGGAAAGCACCAGCAGACGGCGACGCATCCTGGGAATGATCACGGCCTGGATGATCACCATGCCGAAGGCGACCAGCCCCAGGTAGACGTGCTGGAACAAGATGAAGAACAACGCGGTCAGTGCCTGGCCGCCGAGGTACAGCGGTGTGATGAGTGCTTCGCCCACGAAGCCCCCCAGTGGCTCCACCTCGTCCTTGATCATGGTGGCCATTTCGGCCGACTTGACCCGCCTGAAATGGGTCAGTGGAAATCGCAGGATGTGATCGAACAGGTCATAACGCAGGCGACGCAACATGCGCTCGCCCATCCAGCCCTTCATCGTGTTGATCTGGAACTTGATCCAGCCGCTGATGATGATCAGCGCCAGGAAAGTCAGGGTCAGTGCAACCAGGTAGGGCGTCCGTTCCAGTGCAACACCGTCGAATATCCGCCAGGTCGCGCCACCCAGGAAGTCCGGCAGCGACAGGCTCATCCGCATGAACGCGGCGGTGGACTCGGGACTCGGGAAGCCCTTACCCTGGATCGGCTGGTTGATGATCGTCTTGGGCAGATCCAGCGACGCGTAGTAAAACAGCATCGACAACACGACCAGTGGAACGATCAGCAGCTGGTCTCGCTTGCTGTACTTGAAGATGAACCCGAACAAGCCGCGTTCCATCGCGGCGCCCTAGTTGTAGGGATCGGCTGCGTCGCGCAGTCCATCCCCCATGAAGTTGAAAGCGAGCACCACCACGAACACCGGGACCACAGGCAACATCAGCCACGGGTACAGCGCCACGACATTGATGTTCTGCGCCTCATTGAGCAAGACCCCCCAACTGGTGATGGGTGGCCGCAATCCGAGGCCCAGAAATGACAAGGCGGTCTCGCCGAGAATCATGCTCGGGATCGACAGTGTCAACGAGGCGATCAGGTGGCTGGTGAAACTCGGCAACAGGTGCCGGCCGATCACCCGCGTCGGCGTCGCGCCCATCAACACCGCAGCCACCGCAAAATCCTCTTCGCGCAGCGCCAGGAACTTGGAGCGCACCGAGCGCGCCAGACCTGGCCAGTCCAGCAGACCCAGGATGATCGTGATGCCGAAATAGATCAGGATCGGGCTCCAGGTGACAGGCAATGCCGCCGAAAGCGCCATCCACAACGGCAACTCTGGAAACGAGCGAACGATTTCAATCAGCCGCTGGATCAGGTTGTCTATCCAGCCACCGTAGTAACCTGAAATGCCCCCCAAGGTGATGCCGATCAGGAAACTCACCGCGATCCCCAGCAGCCCGACCGTGAGCGAGATCCGAGTGCCGTAGATGATGCGCGACAACATGTCGCGGCCCAGCCGATCGGTGCCCAGCAGGTAAAGCGTGCCTCCTTCGGCCGGACACACGAGGTGGAAATTGCCGTCCAGCATGCCCCAGAATTCGTAGTCGTCACCGCGGCAGAAAAACCGCAACGGTTGCACCTTGGCGGCGTCAGGCACGAACTCGCGTTTCATCGTTTCCAGGTTGAGCTTCATGTTGAAGCCATACACGAACGGGCCGACAAAGCGGCCTTCGTGAAACAGGTGCACTGCCTGCGGCGGCGCATAGATGTGACTCGAGTCACGGGTGTTCAGCCCATAGGGGGCCAACACCTCGGACACCAACGACGACAGATAGAGCAGCGCAAGAATCACGGCACAAAACACTGCGATGCGATGGCGGCGGAACTTCCACCACATGATTCGCCATTGCGATGCTCGGTAGAAGGCCTCCTGCTCGAGGCTGAGGGTCTCGATCGACTGCGGCTCGAAGGGCGCCGGCGACACGTAGTGCTCCAGCCGATCGACGTCTGCCTGTGTACTCATGTGCATGACTCCCGGTCGGGAGCGGCAGTTCCGGTGTGTGAGTCCGGCGGCTTGCAGCGCATCATTTGGCCACCTCGCCAGTCAGACGTATGCGCGGATCGAGCGCGGCCAGAAGCAGGTCGGATATGAACATGCCCAGCACCGTGAGCAGTGCCAGGAACATCAGAAAAGAACCTGCCAGGTACTGGTCCTGGCTTTGCAGGGCATCGAGCAGCATCGGACCCTCGGTCTGCAAGGACAGGACGACCGACACGATGGCTGAACCCGATATGACGCTAGGCAACAGGTTGCCGATGTCGGCCACGAAGGGATTGAGGGCCATGCGCAAAGGGTACTTGATGAGCAGCCGCATCGGCGGCATGCCCTTGCTACGCGCCGTGACCACATATTGCTTCTGAAGCTCGTCGAGCAAATTGGCGCGCAGGCGGCGGATCATGCCGGCCGTTCCGGAGGTGCCGATCACCACGACCGGGATCCACAGATGGGACAACACCGACGCAAATTTTTCCCAGCTCATTGGCTGGTTGAGGTACTGTGGATCCATCATGCCGCCAATCGACAGGCCGAACTGCACATTGGCAAAATACATCAGCACCAGCGCCAGCAGGAAGTTCGGCGTTGCCAGCCCCACATAGCCCAACAGGGACAGACCGTGATCGCCCCAGCTGTACTGGTGCGTGGCGGCATAGAAGCCGATCGGGAACGCCACCGCCCAGGTGAACAGGATCACCGTGATGTTGAGCACAAAGGACAACACCAGGCGGTCGCCGACCACGTCGAGCACCGGCAGGTTGTATTCAAAGGACCAGCCCCAGTCGCCCTGCAGCAGACCCGAGAACCCGCGTTCGCCAGGCCAGACGCCGACCCAGGCCGCGTATTGCTCCAGAAACGACCGGTCCAGACCGAACTGCTGGCGCAGGAACTGCGCCTTTGCGAGGGCCGCCGTATCGCCCTGGCTGCGTAGTTCGGCAATCTGGTTTGACAGGAAGTCGCCCGGCGGCAACTGGATGATCACGAAGGTGACGAAACTGATCACCAGCAAGGTTGGGATCATCAACAGGATCCGCCGCAGCGTGTAGGCGAGCACGTGTTCAGTTCCTGCGCGCGTCGGTGAACCAGAAGGTGTCTGGGCGGTACATGCCAAAAAACGAACCGGGCTCCCAGTTGTAAAGGCCCTTTTCCGGCACGTTCTTGAGGGCGTTGTTCACCACGACCGGCTGCTGGACGCCATTCACCACGCCGATCGAGAACTGCTGCTCCGCGTGGATCGCCAGGATCCGGTGCCAGGTCTTCTCGCGCGACTCGCGCGATTCGGTGCGCCATGCCTCACGCAACTTCATCAGCTCGATTGCCTCGGGCATGTCTGGCGCCTCTCCGGACTTGCCGGCCGTTTCATGGAACTGGCCGAATTTCGGCCATTGCAGCTGGATCTGGCTCACCGGCGCGAGTTCGTCCGGCGAGGTGTCGGCCGTCGGCAGCGCGTTGTCAATACCGAACCAGACCGACATCATGGCCTCGCCGGAAAACACCCGGTTGCGCAACACATCGCGTTGTGACGGTTTGCTGAACAGCTTCATACCGGCCTCCTTCCAGCTGGCCCGGATCAGTTCTAGGATGTCGGTCTGCTCGGTGGTTTCGCCGGCAGTCTCGACGATGATCTCCAGCGCCCGCCCGTCGGAAAGCCTGCGCACCCCGTCGGGGCCACGCTTGAGGCCGATTTCGTCCAGCAGCTTGTTCGCCGCCTTGAGGTCGAACTGGATCCACTGGGACTGGTACTGCTTGCGGTAGAGCGGGCTCTCCGAGATCACGGTGTTGTTGCTAGGGGACGCCAGGCCGAAGTACAGGACCTGGTTGATCTGCGCACGGTCGATGGCCATGGACATCGCGTGGCGGAAACGGACATCCCGGAACAACTGGCGCCACACCACGTCATTGGCATTGAGGTTGGGGTACAGCGCGAATTGCGAGCCCTGGCCGGTGCGCCACAACAGGGTGCGGAAGTTGTTGGCCTTCTCGCCCTTCTTGAGAAAGGTGAAGTTGTTGAACTGGATCTCGCGCGCCTGCAGGTCGGACTCGCCCGCACCCGCTTTGGCCGGAATCAACTTGCCATCGGCGATCGGCAGCACCAGACGGTCGATATACGGCAGTTGGCGCCCGGCCGAATCGACCCGGTGAAAGAATGGATTGCGCACCCCGACAAAACGATCCGCCGGCGGCTTGGTGGTGTTGATCCACGGCTGCAGCGTTGGCAGGTTCGGGTTGTCGTAGTTGTTCATGTTGTCCTCACGGTTGTGGATTGCCGCCCACGACCGCTTGGCAGGATCGCTCTTCTCCACTTCCACCACCTTGGGGGTGTACTTCTTGTGGAATTGTTTGAGGTAGTGCGCCGGCCGGAAAATGAACAGCGGCGACGGGCCCGCCATCTGGGACAGGAACTCCGGGTTCGGCTTGACCCACGTATAGCGGACGGTTGTCTTGTCGGGGTATTCCACCTTCGGCGGCGCCCCCCCCACCAACAGGCTCACCGGCGGCCCGGTGGGCGTGAGGTCCTTGTCATTGGCGACATCTTCCCAGAAGTAGCGAAAGTCGTCGCTGGTGAACGGTTGGCCGTCCGACCATCTATGGCCCTTGCGCAGCTTCATCGTGAATATGCGGTCTTCCTTCACGTCGATGCTCTCGAGCATGTCGGGCACGATCTTGAGGTTGACGTCGTAACCGACAAGACGGGCATAGCCATACACCATCATCATCCGGACATCGCGCGCGCGACCGATCAGCATGTTCAGCGTGCCCCCGTGCTGGCCGAGTTCAGTGGTCTTGCCATCCATCGTCACCACCACCGGGTTCTCCGGCAGCCGCTGCCTGATCGGTGGAAGCTTCTTGGCGTTCACATCGTCCTGCAGCATTGG
>JANOUM010000881.1:0-1988 GCA_031416855.1 Rhodoferax sp.
GCGCGTGTACGGGTGCCGCGGGCGGGCGAACAGATCGGCCTTGTCGGCCAGCTCGACCAGGCGGCCGAGGTACATCACACCGACCTGGTCGGACACATGGCGCACCACCGCCAGGTTGTGCGAGATGAACAGGTAGGTCAGCCCGCGCTGGCGCTGCAGGTCCTTCATGATGTTGAGCACCTGCGCCTGCACCGAGACGTCCAGCGCCGAGGTCGGCTCGTCGCAGACCAGGAACTCGGGTTGGGTGGCCAGCGCGCGGGCGATCGAGATGCGCTGGCGCTGGCCGCCCGAGAACTGGTGCGGGAACTTCTCGACATCGGCGGCGGCCAGGCCCACCGAGCGCAGCAGCTCGGCCACCCTGTCGCGCAATTGCGCCGTGTCGGTCACCAGACCATGCTCGGTGAGCGGCTCGCCAACGATGGCCTGCACCTTCCAGCGCGGATTCAGGCTGGCATAGGGGTCCTGGAAGATCATCTGCATGCGCCGGCGCATGACGCGCAACTGCGCCTGGTCGGCCGTGCCGTGAGTGTCCTTGCCGTCGAACTGCACGCTGCCGCGCGTCGGGCGGTACAGCCCCACCAGCAGGCGCGCCACCGTGCTCTTGCCGCAGCCCGACTCACCCACCAGCGCCAGCGTCTTGCCGCGCTCGATCGCAAAGCTGACACCGTCGACCGCATGCAGGAACTGACGCGGCTTGCGCTCGACGACGCGGTTGAGCCAGGGCGCTGAGACATCGAAGGTCTTCGCGAGATCCTTCACCTCGACCAGAGGCGCCGTCATGCCGCTCGCCTCTGGCCGTGGGCCACCAGCCAGCAGGCGGCGCGTGTCGGACCGGCGTCAATCAAATCC
This sequence comes from Rhodoferax sp., assembly GCA_031416855.1. GTDB lineage: Bacteria > Pseudomonadota > Gammaproteobacteria > Burkholderiales > Burkholderiaceae_C > CAISIP01. The sequence goes on from JANOUM010000881.1 coordinate 850, forward strand.
GGCCGCTCGTGGCGGCAGCGCTCGTACACCTGCGGGCAGCGCGGGTTGAAGGCGCAGCCTTGCGGAATCGCGTTCAGCCGCGGCATCGCGCCGTCGATCTGCAGCAGCCGATCGCGGTCCTCGTCCATCGCCGGGATCGAGCCCATCAGACCCACGGTGTAGGGATGCGAGGGGCGGTGGATCACATCGGCCACCGGCCCGACCTCGACGATGCGCCCGGCGTACATCACCGCCACGCGGTCGCAGGTTTCGGCGATCACACCCATGTCATGGGTGATCAACATCACCGCGGTGCCATGCTCCTTGCACAGGCGCCGCAGCAGGGCAATGATCTGCGCCTGGATCGACACGTCAAGCGCCGTGGTCGGCTCGTCGGCGACGATCAGTTGCGGCTCGGCGGCCAGTGCCAGCGCAATCACCACGCGCTGGCGCATGCCGCCTGAGAACTGGTGCGGGTACTGCTCGATGCGCTGCTCGGCCGCCGGGATACCGGTTTCCTGCAGCAGCTTGATCGCCCGGGACCGCGCCTGGTCCTCGCTCACCGGCAGGTGGGTGCGAATGGTCTCGATCAGTTGCCGGCCGATCGTGTACAGCGGGTTCAGCGAGGTCAGCGGGTCCTGGAAGATCGCGCCGATCTTGCGGCCGCGGATCGCGCGCATCCGCTCGTAGGGCAGGTTGTCGATGCGCTGGCCGGCGAGCAGGATCTCGCCGCCGGCGATGCGCCCTGGCGGGTCAAGCAGGCCGATGATCGCCGCGCCGGTGAGTGACTTGCCGGCACCCGACTCGCCGACCACGCCAAGCACCTCGCCGGGCGCGATCGAGAACGAGATGTCGTCCAGCGCCAGCAGCGTGCCGCGGCGCGACGGGAAGTCGACGCGCAGGTTCCTGACTTTGAGGAGTGGCTCCGTCATCGCAACCTCGGGTTCAGCGCGTCGCGCAGCCAGTCGCCGAGCAGGTTCACCGACAGCGCGATCAGCACCAGCATCGCACCGGGGAAAATCGTGATCCACCATTCACCGGAGAACAGGAAGTCGTTGCCGACGCGGATCAGGGTGCCCAGCGAGGGCTGCGTCGGCGGCACGCCGACACCCAGGAACGACAGCGTGGCCTCGGTCAGGATCGCGGTGGCGACCTGGATC
>JANOUM010000882.1:0-3058 GCA_031416855.1 Rhodoferax sp.
TGTGTCTACCGGCACGATCTCGTAGGGCAGGCCGGATTCCTCCAGGAACAGCGCCACCTTGGCGGGGTTGGGGGCGGTGTTGTAGTAGAACTTGATCATCGGGTCTCCTGGTAAGGTTGGGTGAGTGGGTGGGAGTTCGAAGGGTCATGGTCCGGTCCAGCGGAACACCGACTGGTCGCCAAACAGGTGCAGACCTCGATCCGTTCCTGCGGGCTGCGCCCGGGTTCACGGCCGGCGGCCAGGGCCTGGGCCGGAGTGTCGAACATGGCCAGCAGGGAGTCGCCCTCGTGTTTCAGGCAGGTGCCGCCATGGCGGTGCCCGCATCGGTTCGGATGAGGAGTTGGCGTTGGCGGTGTCCATGCGGTGTCCGGGGGCAGGTTGGTGACTGCGCCCATCATAGGGCCCCAGGCACTGATGCAGCGCAATGCCCGAGGGTGGTGATGAGCACAGGGCCGGAGGGTGCAGCGCCAGCGTCGGTCTCGATGCCCCGCTGGCACTGCCGCTGCGCAGTGCCGCCGGCGCGCGCAATTTCATCGATTCGCCACTGTATGGACTGTTCGGCATCCGCTCCGGGCTGGCGGATGCGACCCTGCCCAATACCGGCGAACTTGGCGGGTACTGGATCCGCCAGCCGTCCGACCCTGTCGCGTGATGCCCAGCGCAGGTCATGCGCGATGCCAGGCACTGGGCGTGACCGGGCGGTGGTCATCGCGGCAACACGCGGGTCTGCCGGCGTGGTCGATGTCTATGTGCGCGGCGCCGTGCTGCCAGCCAGGGTCTGCACGAGAGCGGCGCATTCGCGTAGTGCGCCGCACGGGGATGCTAGTGCCAGCCCGATCACACTGGCGCAATACGAGGGATCGGTGTGCAGCCGTTCGGTGTCGATCCACCAGCCCTGGCCGGCCATCAACCACTTGAAGTCCACCTCTGCCAGCAGAGCGACACGGTGGTCGGCAACCGCTGGCGCAACAGGGGCGAGGGAGGGGGGCGGAATCGACAAGGTGCGGGTCATGGCGTATCGGGTTGGCTGTGGCATCCTTCCCACAACGCCTGACCAGGCTGCCTGGACGACAAACCCCGTGCCACGGATGACGGCGATGCCTCCGCAGGCATGCCGCGCCGGGAGCCAAGTGCGTGAGTCCACACGTGTTTTCCAGATCCGGGATCGGAACCCCCAACGCCGTGGCGCTGGCGCGCATCACACCCGCTGCTGTCGCCGACTGGTGCGGCAGCTGGCAACCGGACGACAAGGGATGCATCCAGCAACAGTCTGCGGCGCAGGACATGAAGAAGACCCAACGGAGCGCAGACCCATTACGACGTGACCTTGGAGAACGCCAAGCGCGGCAGCGTGCCCGAGCGGCATGCTGCGGGCCCGGAAAATAGCGCTGCCGCAGCCTCCTAGACCAGCAGCGCGTTGACCCGCTTCACGTACGCCGCCGGATCGTCCGGCATGCCGCCCTCGGCCAGCAGCGCCTGGTCGAACAGGATGTGCGCCAGATCGTGGAAGTGCACCGAGCCGTCGAGCTTCTTGACCAGCGGGTGCTCGGCGTTCACTTCGAGCACCGGCTTGGTGTCGGGCGCACTCTGGCCAGCCTGCTTGAGCATGCGGGCGAGTTGGGTGCTCATGCCGTGGTCCTGCACCACCAGGCAGGCCGGGCTGTCGACCAGGCGGGTGGTTACACGCACGTCTTCGGCCTTGTCCTTGAGTGCTTCCTTGAGTTTGGCCAGCAGCGGCTTGAAGGCCTCTGCCGCTTCCTCGGCTGCTTTCTTTTCGGTTTCGTCCTGCAGCTTGCCCAGATCGACCGCGCCCTTGGCCACGCTTTGCATCGGTGTGCCGTCGAAATCGTGCAGGTAGTTAAGTGCCCACTCGTCCACGCGGTCGGTCATCAGCAGGACCTCGATGCCCTTCTTCTTGAATAACTCGAGCTGTGGGCTGTTCTTGGCGGCGGCCATGGTGTCTGCGGTGATGTAGTAGATGGCCTCCTGGCCTTCCTTCATGCGCGCCTTGTAGTTGGCAAAACCCACACTCACTGTGTCGGTGGTGCTGCTGGCGAAACGCAGCAGCTTGGCCAGGCGTTCCTTGTTCGCAAAATCCTCGCCCACGCCTTCCTTGAGGACCGAGCCGAACTCGCCGTAAAACTTGCTGTACTTCCCGGCGTTGGCGGCAGCCGTAGCCTTGTCTTCTTCGCTCACGACGTCGGTGACGCCGTCGGCAGCGGCTTCTGCCTTCGGTGGTACGTCGTTGCGCGCCAGATCTTCCAGCATGCTCAACACGCGTTTGGTACAACCTTCGCGGATCGCCTTCACATCGCGGCTTTCCTGCAGCAGTTCGCGGCTCACGTTGAGTGGCAGGTCGGCCGAGTCGACCACCCCCTTGACGAAGCGCAGGTAGGTGGGCAGCAGGGCCTCGGCGTCGTCCATGATGAAGACGCGTTTGACATACAGCTTCAGGCCGCCCTTCTTGTCGCGGTTCCATAGGTCGAACGGGGCCTTGCCCGGGATGTAGAGCAGTTGTGTGTATTCGGTGCTGCCTTCGACCCGGTTGTGGGTGTGGGCCAGCGGGGCCTCGAAGTCGTGGCTGATCTGCTTGTAGAACTCGTCGTACTGCTCGGGCGTGATGTCTTTCTTGGCGCGGGCCCAGATGGCGTTGGCCTTGTTGACGGTTTCCCACTCGTCGGTGGTCACCATCTCGCCTCCCTTGGTGGCGCCGGACGCGTCGCCCTCGACCTTCTCGCCTTCCTTCCATTCTTCCTTCTGCATCAGGATCGGCAGGCTGATGTGGTCAGAGTATTTGTTGATGATGCCCTTGACCTTCCAGGCGCTGGCGTAGTCGGCAGCGTCTTCGCGCAGGTGCAGCGTGACGCTGGTGCCGCGCTGCGCGCGCTCGATGGTCTCGACCTCGAAATCACCGGCGCCGCCGCTGACCCAGCGCACGCCTTCCGAAACCGGCAGGCCGGCGCGGCGCGACTCCACAGTGATCTTGTCGGCCACGATGAAGCCGGAGTAAAAGCCCACGCCGAACTGCCCGATGAGCTGCGAGTCGGCTTTCTGGTCG
>JANOUM010000883.1:0-4258 GCA_031416855.1 Rhodoferax sp.
GGTGGGCAGGTACTGCGCCACGCTCACCGCAAAACCCACGGCCAGCGCGGCTGCCAGCGCGGCGCGCAGCAACGGCCATTTCACGGCCAGCAGGAAGTACATGCGGCCGTGGCCAAGTGATGCCGCGACCTGTCCGTACCGGGGGTCGAACCCGGTGTAGGCCGGACTCAACGCAATCAGCACGTAGGGTACACAGGCCAGTGTGTGTGCCAGCCACAGGCCGGACCAGGTCGCGTCGATACCCAGCGCTAGCGTCGTGGCGTGGATCCCCAGCACCCACAACACCGACGGCAGCACCAACGGCAGGTAGACGAATCTGCGCAGCCAGGCATCCCACGCCGTGGGTGCGCATTCCAGCCAGGCCACCGACCAGGCCAGGGCGGTGGCGCTGCTGGCCAGACCCAGGCTCGACGTGGTGCCGATGGTGCCGGCGCTGCTCCGAACCGATGCCCAGGCATCCCAGGTGAATGTTCGCGGCAGCAAGTCGGGAAACGGCCATACACCCGACACGCTGCCGACGGCCAACGCCAGCATCACCGCCAGGTAACTTGCGCCCAGCAGGCCCAGGGCCAGTGCGCCGCCGTGCGCGCCGAACCGGCGTGTGGCCGCGCCGCGGCACCCGTTGCTCCAGCGGCTGCGCCACATCGGTGCTTGCGTGCCAGCCCATAACACGCCGGTGCTGCCGGCGAGCGCCAGGGCCAGCAACCAGGCCGCCGCCGCTCCCTGCACGTTGGTGGCCGCGTTGGCGTCCTGCAGCCAGTTCCAGGCCAGCATGCCCAGTGTGGGTGGCGACCCGGGGCCGATGACCAGTGCCACGTCCACCACCGTCATCGAATAGGCCAGCACCGCCAGCATGGGCCAGCGCAGGCGCCGGTGCAGCGGCGGCCAGGCCACGCGCCACCAGGCGGCACCGTCGCCATAACCCATGCTGTGCGCGACCTGGAGCTCGCGCCGGAGTCGCTGCGCGACATCGGCCCGCTGCAGGTGCGAAGCCGCCGCCCACAGGAGAAATGGCACCTCCTTGGCCACCAGCACGGCGATCAGGCCCAGGGCCCAGGGATCCTGGGTCGTCGGCCAGGGCGGCGGGGCGGTCAGTCCGCTGGCCCAGGGCGACACGGCGCGCAGCAGCCAGCCACTGGGGGCCACCAGCAGAGCAAGACCGATCGCAAATGCCGCATGCGGCACGGCCAGCATCGGTGCCAGCAGCCGCACCAGCCGCAACCACAGCGGAGTGCCGAAGCTGTAGCGCAACAGCCAGGCCGACACGGCGACAGCGAGCACGGTCGAGGCCACGCCGCTCCAGACGCTCAGCATCAGCGCTCGCAAGGTCTGCGGGTCGTCTGCCAGTGCCAGCCAGGCCGCTGCGTCGCTGGCGGCGGCGAATGCTGCCCCCAGGGCGTGCAGCAGGGGCGCCCCCAGCAGGATGATCAGGAGGACGGGCAGGGCTCGTGTCATCGGGCGGGAGCCGCGCGCCATCGGTTGTCAGGCGCGGCGGCCGCCAGTCAGGGCTTGGTCAAGCTGCTGCCTGGCGCCAGCACGGAGCGCAGGAAGTGGCCGATGTCGTCGATCTCGGCCGGATGCACACTGTGCGGCATCGGGTAGGTATGCCACTGAACCGCATAACCCAGCGCTTGCAGGGCGTCGCGCGAGGCCTCTGCGCGCGATAGCACGATCATCGGGTCCGACAGGCCGTGCGCCATGAAGATCGGAATGTCCTGGTTGGCGTGGCTGCGTTCGACCGCCATGCTGGAGGCCAGCGGCAGGTAGCCCGACAACGCCATGATTCCGCCGAGCCGCTGGCCGTGCCGCAGCCCGGCGTGCAGGACCATCGCGCAGCCCTGGGAAAAGCCGGCCAGGATGATCCGCTCGGCGCGCACACCGCGTGCCAGCTCGCGTGTTATCAGGGCCTCGATCGCCAGCGCCGAGCGGCGTATGCCGGCGTCGTCCTCGCGCCGCTCGCTTGGCGTGCCCAGGATGTCGTACCACGCGGGCATCACATAACCGCCATTGAGCGTCACCGGGATGCTCGGCGCATGCGGAAACACAAACCGGATCGGCGGGCAGGCGCTCAGGTCGAGCTCGGGCACAATCGCGGCAAAGTCGTCACCGCTGGCACCCAGGCCATGCAGCCAGATGACCGACGCAGTGGGAATCGGGCCGCTGTTGGTTTCAATGCAGGGCAGGCAGTTTGACATGGTGGTGCTCGGTAAGGGAGTGGCGGTTCTGGTGCGCGCAGGTGCCGCCGGACTATAACAACGGCTGCGGCACATGCCCGGGGCTTTCAAGGTGCGGCGTGCGTGACATGAGTTCTGGTTTGCAATTTTGCGTAGGGCTGCTCCTGCTGGCGCTGATGCCCGTTCAGGCCGGCGCGCAGTGGTCCGGCAACCGCGGTTATCAGTTGCTGCAGCGCGTCGATGATGTGTTGTTCGGCATCGACAACCTGTCGCTCGTGATCCTGGACCGGCGCCACGTGGCTGGGACCTTGCTGCGCATCAATGTCCATCAGCCCAGCCCGGTGCGGGGCCGTACCGATTTTGTCGTCGATTGCCAGAAGCCCCTGCGGTTTGCGGCGGTGCCGGCCACGGTCAGGGGAAGACCGCAGCCCGAACGGCTGGAGTTTGCGCCGGCCCAGGTGCTCGACGGGACCTGGTTCGCAGCCCAGTTTGCCTGCGAAGTGACGCGCCAGCCGGGCCGGGCGGCGCGCCTGGCGCGCGACCTGTTCGAGCGCGGCGGGCCGGACGACACGCAGACCGTGTACTGCGAGCTGCAGCCCGATGGCAGCGAGCAGACCCGTCCCGGCGTCGAAGTGCGCTTCAGCGAATCCGCCGATGCGGTGGCGGTGAACCGCCAGTGGTTGAGTTCGGGGTCGGTCACTCCGGAGGAAGTCCGCTTTGGCACCAACAGCACCTGGCACGTCGACCGGCAGGCGCTGCATGTACGACGCACCGCACCTGGCGGCGAAATGATCTTCTCCGGCCAGTGTGAGCGCCGGCCTCCGTCCGTGGCGCGTCAGCCGTAGCGGCGCAGCCACTCTTTCTCCAGCGGGTCGACCCAGCTGCCATGCGGCTCCGGCAGCGTCGGCAGGGTCTGCGCGAGTTGTCCCGGCAGCGGCGCGGCGGAAAACAGCGCCCGCTCGGGTGCTGGAAGTTTGTCCAGGGCCAGTACCGTGGGGTCGCCCCAGTGCGCGATATCGGCCTTGCGGGCTTGCGCCGCTGCGGACAACAGGAAGTTGGCCACCACCTGTGCGCCTTCCTTGGCGCGTGCGTTGACGGGGATGGCGACGAAATGGGTATTGCCGATCGTGCCACCGGCCAACTGGAAGCTGTATACCGTGTCGGCCAGGCGTCTGGCGGCGATCTCGTTGGCGGCTTCGTTCGGATTGAACGTCAGCGCCAGCAGCAGTTCACCGTCCGACATCATCTGGCGGATGGCCGCGGCGTTGTTGGGGAACTGCTTGCCCGCGCGCCACAGATGGGGGTGCAGGGCGTCGAGGTAGGACCACAAGGGCGCGGTCACGGCGGGCATGGCTGGCGTGGAGAACGGTCGGTACAGCACGGTTCGGTCGGGCGTGAGTTCCAGCAGCGCCTGCTTGACAAACGTGGTCCCGTGGAAGTCGGGGGGGCGCGGATAACTGAGCCGCCCGGGATGGGTGCGGGCCAGGTCGAGCAGGGCCGCCATGCTGCGGGGCGGCGAGGGCAGCTGCTTGCGATCGGCAAAGAACGTGAGCTGGGCCATGCCCCAGGGGGCCTCCATGCCGTCGACCGGCTCGGAAAAATCGATGCGGGTGGTGGGTTTGCCAGCCACGTCGACATAACGAAAGGCCGGGAGGCTCTCGGCGAACGGCCCGAACAACAAGGCTTCGCGCTTCATGGTGAGGAAGTTCTCGCCATTGATCCATACCAGATCGACCGTTCCGTCCTGCTTGCCGGCCGCCTTTTCGGCGCGCACCCGCTTGACCACCTCGGCTGCATCGGTGATCTTGACATGCTCCAGCTTGACGCCAAAACGACGTTGCACTTCCGTGCCGACCCACTGCAGGTAGGCGTTGATGATGTCGCTGCCGGCCCATGCGTTGAAATACACCGTCTGCCCGCGGGCCTTCGATTCAATCGCCGGCCAGGCGCTGCTGCCTTGCGCCCACAGGGGGGGCGACAGGCTCGCGCCCAGAACGGCGAGGGCTTGGCGCCGGGAAGAGAAGAACGATGTGCGGGTGTGGATCATCGGGGTTGGTGCGCGATGCACCTAATTAGTTCAGCAA
>JANOUM010000884.1:0-1893 GCA_031416855.1 Rhodoferax sp.
CGCGAGGTCAGCATTCCCGCCGGGCAGGCTGGCGTGGTGCCGGGCGCGCAGGGCAGCGCACGCGGGCTGGCAACACCGCCTGGCTACTTCAACACCCTGGGCACTCCGGCGCCGGAGGCGGTGGAACTCAACCTGGAGCAGCAGTTCGGCGTGGCCCCGCCGGCACCCGACGCCGGTGGCGTGTTCCTGATGGTGCGCGAGGGGCAGGTGGTGCTGGAGCAATCCGGCCAGACGCTGGCCGTGGCGGCTGGCGAGTCTGCATTTGCGGGTCAATCACTGGCACCACCGGTCCGCCTGGCCAGCACACCGATCCTGCTCGAGCGCGATCCTGCGTTGTCCAACCGGGTGTTCAATTTCAATATCTGCCGGCCCTGAGCCGGCTTCGAATGACGCCGGTCCCTCGTGTATCGCCGCCGACCGGGCCGGGCCGGGCGACAGTGGCATCATCGGCATCCCGCAATGCAACTCCACGGAGAACGGCGATGCCAGATACTGCCGACACCCGGCGCGCCTACTGGACACAACAGTTCGAGGACGCCTACCACTTCATGTTTGACCGCATCCTGCCCTACGCGGTGCAGGAAAGTGGCGAGTCCTTCGTGTCGCTGCGAGATGCTGCGTTGGGCTCGGGCGTGGAGGTGCTGTTTTCCAGCCATCCCCATGTGCGGCAGCTGGAGCGCCTGTACTACCTCCGCGAAGGCCAGATTCCCGGCTTCGTCGCTGCTGCCCGCGAGATGAACCAGCGAGGCTGGATCCTGCGTGTCGAAGACGGCTACCGCACCCGCACGATCCAGAAATACCTGGGCCGCACGCCGCAGGTGTTCGACGCCGTGCTGCGCAGCGTGATGTGGGAACTTGGCGGCAAGGTGCCGACGGCGGAATTCATGTTGCGCCGCTGCTCGGCGATGGTGGCCACGGTGCCCAAGTTCGCCACCCACATGTCGGGCAGCGCGATCGACATATCCGTGGTCTGCCGCGACGACCCGCAGCGCGAGGTGGACCGCGGCGCGCCCTATGTCGAGATGTCGGAACGTACGCCGATGGCATCACCCTTCGTGTCGGAGCAGGCGCAGGCGAACCGGCGCGACATCACCGCGCTGATGCTGCGCCATGGTTTTGTTGCCTATCCGTGGGAGTTCTGGCATTACTCAAGCGGCGACGCCTACGACCAGTTCCTGCGCGGCACCGGCCGAGCGGCGATCTACGGCGCGGTGGACTGGGACCCCGCGACCGGCAGCGTGACCCCGATGGCCGATGTGCTGACACCGCTCAACAGCGAGCAGGAAGTGCGCGCCGAGATCGACGCCGCCTTGCGCCGCATGTCCTGACAAGACACAGCGCAACCACCACCAGGGCCAGGCGCGCCGGGCTGGCGCAGGTGCTGCACGCCGCAGTGGATTCTCGAAGCGGATCGACAAGTGGGTATAGTGGCGCTGACGCAGGGCGAGGCGACACTCAGGCGGTTCTGGCCCGGCTGACAAGGCACCAGATCTATCGCCGGATGCTGTCTGGCTAAGTACTTTCCCTAGGATTCACAAATCCCCAGAACTTTCCAGGGATTACCTGCCTCTACCGTCAGACAGTCTTTTTACGTTGTTTTTTTCGTTGTCTGTTTCTCAACCAACCCGGGATACCCCTATGAAACTTGTTGCCACCCTCGCCATGGTCGCTGCTGCTGTCACGCTGACCCTGCCGGCCCATGCCCAGTTCGCCAAGCCTGAAGACGCCATCAAGTACCGCAAGGCGGCGCTGACCGTGATGGCCGCGCACTTCGGGCGCGTGGGTGCCATGGTTGCCGGCCGCGTGCCATTCGACGCTACCGCTGCTGCCAACAACGCGGCCATCGCCGAATCCATGTCCAAGCTGCCTTGGGCGGCGTTCGTGGACGGATCC
>JANOUM010000885.1:0-2696 GCA_031416855.1 Rhodoferax sp.
CTGCTGCACCAGCACCAGATCAAGGACGAGAGTGGCCGCGTGACGGGTTACACCGGGCTCGACACGATCGGCCAGTCCCTGGCGCCGGTGATGATCCGGCGGCGCAAGTCCGAGGTGCTGCTGCAGTTGCCCAGCCGCACCGACCAGAACCTGCTGGTGCCGATGACCGAGATGCAGATGCTGTACCACCAGGAGAACGCCGACATCGTGGCGAAGATCGTCCAGCGCTGGCGCAAGATGAAGTTTCTGTCCGACCAGGACCAGCGCCGCCTCACCTGCGCCCTGCAGAACATGCGTATGTCGTGCAACAGCACCTACCTGCTCGACCAGGAGACCGACCATGGCGTCAAGGCGGACGAACTGGCGGAGTTGTTCGAAGGGCTGTTCGTCCAGCCAGACGCAAAAGCGGTGGTGTTCAGCCAGTGGACGCGCACGCACGCCATCGTCATCCGCCGGCTCGAGGCACGTGGCATTGGTTATGTCAGCTTTCATGGTGGGGTGCCGTCGGAGCAGCGCCCGGCGCTGATCGAGCGTTTTCGCGTCGATCCGGATTGCCGCGTGTTCCTGTCGACCGATGCCGGAAGTACCGGGCTTAACCTGCAGCACGCCTCGACGCTGGTCAACATGGACCTGCCGTGGAATCCGGCGGTGCTGGAACAGCGTATCGCGCGCATACACCGCATGGGCCAGAAGCACCCGGTGCAGATCATCAACTACGTGTCCAAAGGAACCATCGAGGAGGGCATGTTGTCGGTGCACGCGTTCAAGCGGTCCCTGTCCGCCGGGGTGTTGGACGGCGGTAGCGCGGAGGTATCGCTTGGTGGGTCGCGTCTGAGCCGCTTCATGAAGGACGTGGAAAACGTCACCGGGCGCATGGGTGACGGCGAGGCCATGGCTCCGGCCGAAGAAGCCGCCCAGGTGGCCGAGCTGGCACTCGCAGCGCCGGCCGCCGCGATGCCGACCGACGCGATGGCGGACACCGATGGCAGGTCGGCCGTACCGTTTGTCGGCGGCACCGAGCAGGCGACGGCGGCTGCGACGCCGGCTCCGGCTGCGAGCACCGAGCCATGGTCCGGCCTGTTGCGCTTCGGTGCGGAACTGGCGGCGGCGCTGACCGCACCAGACAATGGCGCTGGCGCGACCCACCCATGGGTCGAACGTGATCCCGCCACGGGAGCGCGCAGCCTCAAGCTGCCGCTGCCTGCGCCGGAGACCGGCAAGCGGATTGCCGATGCACTTGCGCTGCTTGCGGACGCACTGATGGGCGCGGATCACAAGAAACGATAGCGCTGAGCAGGGTCACCGTGGCAACTCTGCTGCTGTCACATCAACCAAATAGCGCGAGTTTGACGGTCGGATCCTGAACCGCCGCCATGGCGAACTTCCAGTCCGAAGGGACCGGCTTCAAGGTTCATATTTGACCGGTCGCGCATCCATCAGTTGCCAAAATAGCGCCGCATGGCGGGAGCATCGCGCAGTACACGTCGCAAATTGTCCTGGCGACTCGTGCACCCTCGCGGTGATCGTGGGCAAACTGACCAGGCCGTATTTAGGGAAACAGAAATTCCGAAAGTACCCGTTGCCTCACCACTTGTCATTGCGGACCCCGGATCGCGGTCCGGGGCAGGCCCGATCCGCAATCCAGTGCACCAGGGCTGCATGGATGCCCCCGGATCGAAGTCCGGGGCAGGCTCATCAAGTCCGGCATGACAGCGGTATATCGGCAATTTCCATTTCCCTTAGATGGAGTACACCACCACGGCACGGTTCCGACCCTTGACCTTGTGCTCGCCGCGCGGCACCGCGATACGCCGTTGGGCGTCTGGCAGGCGGTACAGGGTCTCTTCGGTGATGAGTGTCTCGGTTTCGAGTTCCTTGTTGAGCTGTTCCACCCGCGCTGCAAGGTTGACCGCATCGCCGATGATCGAGTATTTGGTCCGGCTCGCGGTACCGACATTACCCGCGATCACGACGCCGGAGTGGATGCCGATGCGCATGCGCAGGCGTGCGCTACCCTGGCCGTACCAGAGCTTGGGCTCGGTGTGTTCCCACTCGGCATGCGCCGACGCCAGTTTCGCCTGCATCGCGAGCGCACATTGCACGGCAAGTTCGGCGTGGTTCGGCAGTACATTGGGTGCGCCGAAGACGCAGAACATGCCGTCGCCGACGAACTCGATCACGCAGCCATGGTACTGCTCGATGATCTCGCCCATCAGGCCGAAGTAGGTGTTGAGCATCTGCACCACCTCGGCCGGCGCCATCTTTTCGCTCAGGCTGGAATATCCGGCCAGGTCCGTGAACACTACTGTCACGATACGCTCTTCGCCACCGAGCGCGCCACCCTCGCGCGTCGCCAGCACCTGACGCGCCACGTCCTCGGACACGAAACGCCCGAAAGTGGCCCGGATGAACTCGCGCTCGCCCAGCCCGGCCGCCATCTGGTCGAGGTGTCGTCCCAGCACGCCGAATTCATCCTTGCGCGTGATCGCGACACGGGTGCCAAGCCTGCCCGAGGCGATCTTCGTCGTGGCATTGGTGATCAGCCCCAGTGGATTGCGCACACTGCGCCCGACCACGAAGGCGGTGCCGCCGATACACAGGGAGGCAATGCCAAAGAAGACCAGGGTGAGTTTCAGCACGTCGATCTTCAGGTTTGCGATATCGCCCTCGTCCACATCGATTCCGACAATCGCGAT
>JANOUM010000886.1:0-5292 GCA_031416855.1 Rhodoferax sp.
GCGCACACCCAACGGCTGGATACTCAGGCGCAGCATGCGGGCGGCATCCTCTAACCGCTGATAGCGCCGGGTCATCGCGGCATTGTCCAGATTCCAGAGCACGGCAACGCGCGCGGCCTTCGGTACAGCCTCTCTGAGCAGCTCCAGCCGCTTGGCACTCAGCTCGGTGGCTTGCGCGCTCGTTCCGGTAATGTTTCCGCCCGGCCGCGCAAGGCTCACGATCATCCCGGTGCCAACCGGATCACTGGCGCCGGCGAGGATGATAGGGATAACCACGGTCGCACGCATGGCCGCGACGGAAGCTTGATCACCCGATACGACGATTGCATCCACCCGCAGCCGTACCAGATCGGCTGCCAGCTCCGGCAGGCGTGCGGACCGGCCTTCTGCCCAGCGTCCCTCGTACACCACGTTCTTCCCGTCGATGTAGCCCAACTCGGCGAGACCCTGCCGCAGGGCCATAGGCGTCCGTCCGTCCGGGGGTATGGCCGCCCCGGTAAGGAAGCCGATGCGAAAGATCCGCCCGGCCTGCTGCTGCGCGAACGATGGAACATGCGCTGCGAGTAGCGCCATCCCGCTGACAGTCAATGATCTGCGCCGAACGTTCATACGATCCCTCCCCGTATTTGTAAAACACAGCAAGCGATGGGATCGGGAGCGAAGCACCCAGCGAAACCAAGGCGGAATTCAGTGTATGCCTGAACGGCGGATCTGTGGTGGGTCAGCCATGTCCAACGTGGTGTGCGCCTGAAAGAGGCGCGTATTTCCAACGAGGTAAGAGCCTGAACGGGGAATTGGTGATCGGGAGACAGAGGGTTGATCATCGCAAGGATGGTCATCAACATGGACGAGTCAAAGCTGTCAACGATGGAGCAGATCGAGGCATTCTTGGGCGCCAGCAAGCAGGTGGTGTTTGCGGCGCACGCAGGCGACACCGAGCGCTGACCCCGCCACGGGTGATGTGGTGCTTTCCCGTAGGCCAACCGATTGGCAAGGCTTGCTCGACGTGGTGCTTCAAAACAAGAAACACGATCTGCGGATTGGGCGCCGCCAGACCCATGGACGGCGTGACCCCTTTGAAGGCGGTGATCAGGAATGAGCCAGCGCTACCTGCTAGACACCAACGTTGTCAGTCACATCATGCAGGGGCGCGATGTCGCCTTGCTGGCGCGCTTGACCCAACTTCCCGTCGGTCGGGTCGTCATCTCCAGCGCCACTTGCGCAGAACTGGAATATGGCCTGCACCGCAGGGGACAACCCATCCGCTTGCGCAACGCCCTGACCCAATTGCTGCTGCGTATCGACGTGCTGCCCTGGGACGAACGGGTCGCCACTTGTTATGGCGAGCTGTGCAGCACCCTGGAGGCCCAAGGGTTCAACCTCAGCGACTTCGACATGATGATTACTGCGCACGCGGTATGGGTGGACGCTATCTTGGTCAGCCTTGACAAGGCATTCGCACGGGTGCCTGCGGGATCGACTCAGCGCTTGAAGCCCGCCGTTCCCGAGACCGAGGCCATGTTGACGATGGCGACGCGCCCCTGGGCGATCATGGCCGGCAGCACATGTTTCATGCCCAGGAAGGTTCCCATCAGCTTGACCTGCAGCACCCGATCGAACACATCCTGCGGATAGCCGACCAGCGGCGTCTGCGCACCCGCGATGCCGGCGTTGTTGAACAGCACGTCGATGCGTCCACAGACAAACCGGCTGGCGGCGGTATGGCCCCGGTACCCATGAGCAAATCATCCGTCCATGCGCCAGGGGATCGAACGTGAGCGCCGGCGCCGTCAACGAACCGGCGCCGCAGGGAGCAGGGGACGAGGCCGCGCCCACGGATGCCCTGGGCCGCCAGGCGCAAGCGCTCCGGCTGCGCTTTGACGTACTGCTCAGCCACCTGGGCGCGGTCTGGTTGACGTCCATCATCCTGGTCATCCTGGCCGGGTTATTTCGCGTTATGCGTTCAATGCGTCCTTCAGTTGGACCGAAGAGGCGGCCTTGTGGCTCTTCACCTACCTGATCTTCACCGCGCTACCGATCGCGACGCACCGGACAAGACATCTCGCCATGCCAATGGGCACGGGCCTGCTGAGTGAGCGCGGCCAGGCCATCGTGCGCATGCTCTCCGCCGCCGTCGTCACCTACACCGTGATTCGACTGCTGAGCGCCGGGCTGGATTTCGCCCGCATCACCAGCGGCACCAGCATCACGCTCGGCGTGCCGTCGTGGTGGCAGTATGCAATCATCCCGGTGTCGGCGCTGCTGCTGCTGCTGTACCAGGTGCTGGACGCACTGCAGGCTACTGACGAGCGCCGGTCCGCCATGGCGGCCATCACGCTGGCGGTTATCGCCTGGCTGCTGATCGACGTGGTCGAGGCGACCTATATCCGCAGTGGCAGCCCAACCCTGCTGCTGGCCATGCCGCTTTTCATCGCGGCGGCGCAGATCATGAATGCCGGCGGGCTGTCGCTGCGGCTGATCAAACTGGCGCGGGCGCTGGTGGGCCATTTGCGCGGCGGGCTGGCGCAGGTCAACGTGGTCACCAGCGTGCTGTTCGGCTTCGACTCCGGGTCGTCGGTGGCGGATGCATCGCTGCTGGCCAAGATGACGGTGCCGGAGATGGTGCGCAACGGTTATCCCGCGCCTTACTGCTGCGCGGTGATTGCCTCATCGGCCATATTGCCCAACGTCATACCGCCGTCGATCGCCATGCTGCTGTTCGCATCGATTACCAACGTGTCCATTGGCAAGCTGTTCATGGCCGGAATCCTGCCGGGGCTGTTGATCGCCTTCCTGCTGATGGTCATGGTCTACATCACCGCGCGGCGCAACGGCTATGGGCGCGCCACGGCCAAACCCGGTTGGGCACAGCTCGCTTCGCCGCTGTTGCAGGCGGTCCCGGCATTGCTGTTGACGGTGCTGATCATTGGCGGCATGCGCTTCGGTGTCGTCACCGCGACCGAGGCCGAGGGCGTGGCGGTGGTCTACGCGCTGGGGATCGGGCTGTTCTTCTACCGCGACCTCACGCTTGCCGAGGTCTGGCGCGGGCTGCGCGAGTCCGCCATCGACAGCGCGATGGTCGGGTTCCTGATCGGTGTTGCGGCGCCATTCGCCTGGGTGCTGATCACCGGCCGGGTGCCGCAGCAGTTCTTGCAGGTCATGCTGACCTATGTCAGCGAGGGCTGGGTGGTGCTGTTGTGCCTGAACCTGATCATGCTGCTGGCTGGCTCTTTTCTCGAACTGCCGGCGCTGATGTTGATTCTGGTGCCGTTGACATTTCCGCTGATCGTGCAACTTGGCATCGACCCGGTGCATTTCGGCGTGATCGTGGTGGTCAATCTGATGCTCGGAGGGCTGACGCCGCCCTATGGCGTGCTGGTGTTCATCCCGGCGGCGATCACTGGCACATCGGTCGGGGCAACCTTCAGGGCCGCGATGCCGTTCTTTCTGATACTGGTGTTCGGCCTGGCGCTGCTCACCTATGTGCCGTGGATTTCGCTGGCGCTGGTGCATGCGTTTTTCTGACTGCCGAGAGCAGTCCGGGGAAGGAACGACGTGGCAGCGAATCGTGTCACGGCGCGCACGTGATGAAGGAAAGCCACCTTGGTCGTGGACGAAGCCGACCGGCGTACTGCCCGCCGTGAAGCGCATCGCATTGGAACGCTTCTGCGATACAATTTTTTCTTTCGTATCACAAAGGCCTGATCATGCCGATCTCACTTCGTTTGCCCCCGGACATCGAAACCAGAATTGCGGGTTTTGGATCGCGCGCCGGGCTCACAAAATCAGCCGTGATCGTGCGCAGCATCGAGGAATTTTTGGCCAGACATGCCCAACCGTCGTCCCGGCAGATTTACGAGGAAGCCATGCGCACGGCGGTCGTTCAGCGCGGCGACGCCAAGGTCGACCCAGCCGTGCAGGCCCGGGAGCAACGCCCATTGAAGCTGCAGCTGCGCAAGGCCATTCGCAACAAGCACGCTGCGCGCTCTGAACGCGCCACCCAGGTCCTGGCATCGCGGCAAGACAGTGGTACCCCATCGCGATGAACACGCTGGCGGATTCTGGCTACTTTGTCGGTCTTTTCAATCCCAAAGACCACCACCATGCGCGGTGCAAGGCGTTCTTCTCGTGCTTCACCGGGCTAACCACGACCACCTGGGCGGTGTTCACCGAGGTGTGCGCCTTGTTGAATCAAAATCAACAGAAGGCCTTCTTCTCATGGTCGGTGAAAGCCCAGTCGCTTGGATACCTGCGCATCGAGTCGCCGCCCGCCGACGCCATCGCCGCCATTCGCCAACTGATGGACAAGTACGACGACTTGCCGATGGATTTTTGCGACGCAAGCCTGGTCTATCTGGCCGGCAGCCTCAAGATTCAACGCATCGCAACCATCGATGTGCGGGACTTTTCGGTTTATCGCCTGCCAGGCAACAAGCGATTTGTGCATGTGCTGGACCAGCAAGTCTGACCTGCTCGAGTCAATCCGGTGCATTGCCCACCATTCGCGATGGAGCTCAATCGGCAAAGACCTCTTGCAAGATGCCCAATGTGCCGACGATGGTCTTGTTCGAGGCCGCGCCCAAGCGCTTGGCGAGCCGCGCTTTGTCCACGGCCCGTAGCTGATCCAGCAGGATCAGGCCCTTTTGGCCCGCGTGGGTCACCGGTACCCGAAATGGCGCCGGGCGACCCTTGCTGGTCATGGGCGCCACGATCACCGTGCGAAGATGGTCGTGCATTTCGGGCGGCGAGACGACCACGCATGGACGCGACTTCCTGATCTCGCTCCCAACAATCGGGTCCAGGTTGACCAGCCAGATCTCGCCGCGCTTCACCACGCAAGCTCCCCATCCGCCTGGTTTCCGAATTCGCCCGTCACCAGGCCGCGTCGGGCCCCGCTGGCCCCTCAAGAACCCGGGCATGGTCAAGTGGCGTCCTATTTATATGCTATTATAATAACCAGTGAGCGCGCAGCCAGCCACGCATTCCATGCGTGCGCCTTGCCGCGCCGCAGCAAGCACAAGAATTCACGCAGGAGATATGCGCTGATGAAGGTCGAACTTGAAGGCAAGGTTGCCCTCGTCACCGGTGCCGGGCAGGGCATTGGCCAGGCGATTGCCGACACGCTGGGACGCAACGGCGCGCACGTCGTCTACACCGATGTCAACACGCAGAGCGCGCAAGCGGCAGCGCAGGCAGGCGGCGGCCGCTCAGGCTTTGCCCTCGACGTATCCGACCCGGTCGATGTGGCAGCCGGCGTGGCCCGCGTCTTGCACGAACACGGCCGCATCGACA
>JANOUM010000887.1:0-9420 GCA_031416855.1 Rhodoferax sp.
CAGGGCGCGGGCATCGGTCACGGAGTTGCGCGTCAGCGCCACGAGGTCCAATGCGCCGAGGAGCGTATTGCGCCGGGCCAGCGGCAAATAGGCCAGAAACAACTTGCCGCTGGCGGTGCAATGCAGCGGCACATGGGACCCGACCTCGAGCGTCAGCCGCAGCGGCCAATGCGCCTCCACCCGGTCCAGGTACAACACGGCCGCACCGTCCAGCGTGGTGAAGTTGCAGGTCTCGCCGACTTCGCGCACCAACCCGTCCAGCACGGCATGCCGGGCACCCCGTTCGACACCATGGTTCAGCACGTCGAACGCCAGTTGGCGCAAGGCCATTCCGACGCTGTAACTGCGCTGGTCCAGATCCCGGGCCAGGAACCCGGCCTCCAGCAACTGCGTGCACATCCGGTGCACGGTGGCCTTGGGCAGATCCAAGCCCGCAGCCAGTTCCGCGAGCGACATCACGCGCCCCTCGCCCGCGACCAGAGCCAACAGGCGCAGGCTGCGTTCAGACGAAGAGCCGGAGCGTTCGGTGGCAGGTTCGTCTGGCGATGCTGCGGTCATGGTGCGCAAGCATATGCCACCCCATGGCGCCTGGAGCGACTGCGACCAGGAAAACCGCTTTCACCCGGGTAAACCCCTACAAACGGAACGTTGTGTTCCAAAAAATTACAAATAGACTGGTGGAAGGCAATTAATGAATCGATTTGTGCCGTTTTTTGATGTTTTTCTGCAGAGTCGGCATGCACACTGAGGTCGACTACATCGTCGTGGGCGCCGGTTCGGCCGGGTGCGTCATGGCCGCACGGCTCAGCGAAGATGCTGCCACGCGCGTCTTGTTGCTCGAGGCCGGGCCACCCGACCGCTCGATCTGGATCCACCTGCCCATCGGTTATGGCAAGACGATGTGGGACACCACCTACAACTGGTGTTTCCAGACCGACCCTGACCCCAACATGAACGGGCGTCGCATCTATTGGCCGCGCGGCAAGACCTTGGGCGGCTCCAGTTCCATCAACGGCCTGATCTACATCCGCGGACAACGCGAGGATTTCGACAATTGGCACGCGCAGGGCAATACCGGTTGGGCTTTCGACGACGTGTTGCCCTACTTCATCCGCTCCGAAAACAACCAGCGCGGAGCAAGTGCGTTTCATGGTGCGGACGGCCCCCTGCGCGTGTCGGACATCGGGGCGCAGCACGAACTGATCGAAGCGTTCATTGGCGGCGCGGCCGAGAACCAGGTGCCCCGCACAGAAGACTTCAACGGAGCGCGCCAGGAAGGTGCCGGTTATTACCAGCTGACCACCCACCGGGGCTGGCGCTGCAGCACGGCCAAGGCCTACCTGGCTCCGGCACGCAAGCGCACCAACCTGCAGGTGCAGACCGGTGCACAGGCCACCGGATTGCTGGTCGACGGCCAGCGCGTCGTCGGCGTCAACTACGTCCAGGCCGGCGTTAGCAAGACGGCGCGTTGCCGTGGCGAAGTACTGCTGTGCGCCGGTGCGATCCAGTCGCCGCACCTGCTGCAGCTCTCGGGCATCGGTTCGCCGGCATTGCTGCAGGCACGCGGCATACCCGTGCGCCACGCTCTGGCCGGCGTCGGCGAAAACCTGCAGGACCACCTGCAGGTCCGGCTGATTTATGAATGCAGCAAGCCGATCACCACCAACGACCAGCTCAACTCCTGGTTCGGTCAGATGAAGCTGGGGCTCCAGTGGCTGCTGTACCGCAGCGGCCCACTGGCTGTCGGCATCAACCAGGGCGGCTGTTTCATGCGGGCACTGCCTGAATCGACGACGCCCGACATCCAGTTCCATGTGGCCACGCTGTCGGCCGACATGGCTGGCGGCAAGGTCCATCCGTTTTCCGGCTTCACGATGTCGGTGTGCCAACTGCGGCCGCAGTCGCGTGGCCATATCCGCACCCGCTCGACCGACCCGTTCGAGCCGCCCGAAATACAGCCGAATTACCTGTCCACCGAGCATGACCGCCTCACGGCGGTGGCCGGTCTGCGAGCCGCACGCGCCATCGCACAGTCAACGGCCATGCGCCCCTATGTGCGGCGCGAGGTGACGCCAGGGCCGGACGCCCACGACGACGCCGCGCTGCTGGAGTTCTGCCGCAACAACGGCGCCACGATCTTCCATCCCAGCGGCACCTGCGCGATGGGCCGGGACCCGGCTGCCGGCGCGGTGGTGGACGCACGGCTTCGCGTCCACGGTCTGGCCGGCGTGCGGGTGGTCGACTGTTCGGTTATGCCGACACTGGTCTCCGGCAACACCAATGCGGCGGCCGTGATGATGGCAGAAAAGGCGTCGGACATGGTCCGCAAGGACCACCGTTCAGGCAACTGACGAGGTGCAAGGCGGGGCCGGTTTCGGCCTCTTTGTGTTAACTGGCAACAAGAAGGAGATATTCCATGACTATTCCCAGCAATCCCACGCGGCGTACAGCCCTCGGCGCGGGCGCCCTGGCGGCCGGCGCGCTCGTCGCCACCCCGGTCCTGGCGCAGGCCGTGACGCGGATGAAAATCCAGACCGCGGTGCCCAGCTCGAGCATCTACTACGACCTGATGAAGAAGTTTGCCGACCGGGTGGACAAGATGTCCAACGGCCGCCTGAAAATGGAAATGCTGCCCGACGGCGCGGTGGTGGCTGCGTTCGAGATCGTCGACGCTGTCGACAAGGGAGTGGTCGACGGCGGCTACGCGTGGACGCATTACTGGTCGGGCAAGAACACCGCCGCTGGACTGTTCTCCAACCCGGCTGCCGGCGGCGGCACCGGCATGGACCAGCTGTCGCATGTGTCCTGGTTGTTCCAGGGCGGCGGCAACGCGCTGTACAAGAGGTTCTACAGCGAAGAGCTCAAGCTCAACATCGAACCTTTCATGGTGCAACCCATGGGCCCCGACCCATTGGGCTGGTTCAAGAACCCGATCAACTCGCTGGAAGACATGAGGAAGCTCAAGTACCGCGCCCCTCCCGGCCTGGTCGGCGAGATCTTCAAAGAGATGGGCATCAACGCGGTGGCCATGCCAGGCGGTGAAATCGTGCCGGCGGCGCAACGCGGTGTGCTGGATGCCGCCGAATGGATCGGGCCCGCTGACGACATGGCGCTGGGTTTTCACAATGTGTTCAAGCACTATTACCTGCAGGGCCTGCACCAGAGCACCGACGTGGGCGAGTTGCTGCTCAACAAGACCGCATGGAACAAGTTGCCGGCTGACCTGAAGGCGATCGTGGAAGCATCCGCCATGGCGACCATGACCGAAACCTATACCTACAACGTGCACCGCAATGCGGCTGCGTTGCATACCTTGCAAACGGTGCACAAAGTGGCCGTGCACGATACGCCGCGCGACATCTTCCCGGCGTTCATCAAGGCCACCAACCTGATCTACGACCGCGAGGCCGCCAAGAACCCGTTCTTCAAGGAAACGCTGGATTCCCAGCGCACCTTCGCCAAGCTGGTGGTGCCGTACTGGAACAAGATCAACGGGCTGTACTACAACCTCGGCATCGATTCACCCAACGCGAAGTAAAGGCAACTGCCACTATGCCGCACTCCGACTCCGACCTGGCCCGGCTGGCCAGGCGCATCGACCAAATCGCCATCCGCTCGGGCCACATCGTGGCTTGGCTGGTGGTGCCCATGGTGCTCTCGCTGTGTTACGAAGTCGTGGCGCGGTATGTGTTTAACGCACCGACTCAGTGGGCCTACGACATGACCTTCATGCTGTACGGCAGCTTCTTCATGCTCGGCGCGGCCTTCACGCTGCAGCGCAAGGGCCATGTGCGCACCGATTCGCTGTACGCGAACTGGTCGGCGCAGCGCCAGGCCATCACCGATCTGGTCTGTTACCTGGTGATGTTCCTGCCCTTTGTCGGGGTGTTCGCATTTGTCGGTTGGGGCTATTTCGTGAAGGCCTGGGTAACCAACGAAACCTTTGTCAGCAGTGCCTGGCAGCCCGTCACCTGGCCGTTCAAGCTGACCATGCCTTTGGCCGGCATGCTGCTGATCATTCAGGGCATCAGCGAATGCCTCAAATGCGTCCATGTACTGCGGCACGGCGACTGGCCGGACGGGCCCAAGATGCCGGAGGTGATCGTATGAGGGCAGCAACCTGCGCCACGGAGGCATCAGTATGAGCCAGGAACTACTCGGCCTGCTGGCACTGGGCATTCTGTTCGCTGTCATCTTCATCGGTTTTCCGATCGCCTTCACGCTCGGCGCGGTGGCATTGGCCACAGGCTTCTACGCCCTCGGCGCGGTGGTATTCGACCTGGCCGTGCTGCAGACCTACTCGGTCATGAAAGACACCGTGCTGGCGGCCATCCCGTTCTTCCTGTTCATGGGTTTCATGCTGGAACAATCCGGCATCATGGTGCGGCTGTTCAACGGTATCCAGCAACTGCTGTCCGGGCTCAACGGCTCCTTGTACCTGGCGGTGCTGATCACCGCCACGATCTTCGCGGCCGCCACCGGCATCGTCGGCTCGTCGGTGACCCTGCTTGGGGTGATGGCCGGCCCGTCGATGATCAAGAGCGGTTACGACCCCAAGATGTCGGCCGGCGCGATCACGGCCGGCGGAACGCTGGGCATCCTGATCCCGCCCTCGGTGATGCTGATCGTGATGGGCCCGGTGGTCGGTGTGCCGGCGACCGACCTGTTCGCCGCAGCGGTGCTGCCCGGGCTGTTGTTGTCGGGCCTGTTCATCGGCTGGACGCTGCTGCGTTGCTGGCACAACCCGTCGCTCGGCCCCGCCCTGCCGCCCGAGATGCGCCCCAAGTCACTTGGGCCGGTGCTGCGCGACCTGGCCATCGGCGTCATGCCGGTCATCGTCGTGATCCTGTCGACCCTGGGCGTGATCCTGGCCGGCATCGCCACCCCCACGGACGCCGGTGCCGTCGGTTGTCTCGGTACGTTTTTGCTGACTGTCGGATCAGGGCGCATGAGTTTTGCCAAATTGCGAAACGCCACCTACGCCACGCTGGAGATCTCCAGCATGATTCTGCTGCTGGTCACGGCATCCAACCTGTTTGGTGCGGTGTTCTCGCGGCTCGGCAGCGCGGACTTCCTGGCGCAGGCACTCACCAGCCTGTCGCTGCCACCCATGCTGATGCTGGTCGTCATTCTGGTGTTGATCTTCATCCTGGGCTGGCCGCTGGAGTGGGTGCCGATCGTGCTCATCGTGATGCCTATTGCCGTGCCCATCGTGCAGGCGGCTGGCATCGATCTGATCTGGTTTTGCACACTGGTGGCCGTGACGCTGCAAACCGCCTGGCTGTCACCCCCCGTGGCGTTGTCGGCCTACTTCCTGAAGGGCGTGGTGCCGCAATGGTCGCTCAAGGACATCTATGCCGGCATGGTGCAGTTCATGGTGCTTCAGTTGGTGGGCGTCGGCATTTTGTTGCTGTTCCCGAAGCTGGCAACCTGGCTTCCATCCGTCAACTGAACTGGCGCCACAACCAGCTCAACGAACTGATCGGTACGCCTGAACTGATGGCACTCGGACAACGCTACGGCGCGAAGTAGTGACGACTGCTGAAGTCTTCTCCGATTTCGCGCAGCGGCCCACCGCTTGATCCAGATTCAAAGGTAGGGTGGCCAGCGCCAGCCGCGCACGGTGGTGCGGCGAAAGTCCTGCTGGACGGGTTTGTGCCTGTAACGCTCGACCGCCTCGGGGTTCAGCTCGATGCCGAAGCCGGGCTTGTCTAGCGGCGTGATCATGCCGCGATGGGGCCGGGCACAGTCCATAACCATCTTGCTGACCGGCTCGAACATTTCTTCCGCGTACTCGTGGAACAGGCCATTCGGCAGCGCTGCGATCGCGGGTGTGTCCGTCAATGCACTGTGGTGCGGGCATACCGGTAGTCCGTATGCATCGGCCATCGCGGCGATCTTCAGGAACTCGGTAAGGCCACCACAACGCACCACGTCGGCCTGCACGATGCGCACGGCCCCTTTCTCGATCAGTTCCTTGAACTCCCACTTGGTGTAGTGGTTTTCGCCCGCGGCGATGGGGATGCTGGTGCGGTCGGCCAGCCGAGCGAAGTTGGAAATCTCGTCGGCAAGGATCGGCTCTTCCAGCCAGTAAATGCCGAAGGGCTCGAACTTGCGCGCCAGGTCGATGGCCGATCCGACGCTCCAGGCGTTGTTGACATCGAGGCTCAGATGTATGGCTGGGCCGATGGCCTCGCGCACCAGGCGCACACGCTCCAGATCGACTTCGGGGTCGCGGTGGCCGATCTTGATCTTGACCATCTTGAAACCCTGCTCCACGAACGAACGCGCCTGCGCCACCAGTGCCGCGTTGCTCAGGTTGAGGTTGATACCGCTGCCATAGGAATTCACCGAGTCCTGAAACCCGCCCAGCAGCTGGTGCACGGGTTGCCCGGTGATCTTGCCCTTCAGGTCCCAGATGGCGCAGTCCACCACACCGATGGCGTTGACCACGGCACCTCGGCGGCCGTTGACCAGCATGCCCCAGTACATGCGGCTCCAGAGGCGTTCGTTGTGCAACGGGTTCTCGCCGATCAGGTAGGGCTTGAGCCCCTCTTCGATGATGACCTTGGCCAGGTTGCCACTGGGCGCGGGCACCAGCCCCGTGACACCTTCGTCCGTGAAGATCTGGCAGAACGCCAGCGGGTACACGCCGGGGATGGTGGTGATCGCATCCTGCTGCGCCTGGCAAGGAACGTAGTAAGTCTCGGTGAGCTTGACGTCGGTGATTTTCATGCAGGCGCAATCTCACTCGGCAACGATGTTCTTTTCCTTGATCAGCTTGCTCCAGCGGTCACTCTCGTGCATGAACCAGGCGCTGGTCAGCGTGGCCGACTGCGGTGGCCGCGGCAGGAAGCCCCACTCCTTCCAGCGTGTCTTGACGTCCGGCGACTCCAGAATCCTGCTGATTTCCTGGTTGAGCTTGTTGATGATCTCCGGCGGCGTGCCGGCAGGCACCAGCAGGCTCTGCGCACTGAAGACATCGACGCCCGGGAAACCAGACTCGGCGAAGGTCGGCACATCGGGCAGGCTGGCACTGCGCGCCTGCGAGGTCACTGCCAGGGCCTTGAGCTTTCCGCCACTGATCATCGAAATGGCGCCCGTACTGAGGCCACTGAAACTGAAATCCACCTGCCCCCCTACAAGGTCGGTCATCGCCGGACCGCCGCCTTTGTACGGCACATGGACCAGCTTGGTACCCGCCAAAGAGTTCATCATCTCCAGCATCAGGTGCGGGCTGGAGCCGGCCCCTGGCGATGCGCCGTTGAGGCTGGCCGGCTTGGCCTTGTCCGCCGCGACCATGTCGGCCACAGTACGGATGGGGGACTTGACCGGCACCAGCAGCACCAGGGAGAAGGTCGCGAGATTGACCACCGGCGACAGATCCCTGGCTGCGTAGCCCAGCTTGGGATACACGTGAGGATTGATGGTCACGGCCGACGCATCGGTGACCAGCAGCGTATAGCCATCCGCAGTGGACTTGGCCACGAACTCCGCGCCGATGGAGCCGCCCGCACCAGCACGGTTCTCGATGATGACGGGCGGGCCCCACTCTTTGGCCAGCCGCTCGGAGATGATGCGGGCGACCGAGTCCGATCCACCCCCCGGAGCAAACGGCACGATGATCCTGATAGGTTTATTCGGATAACCCTGCGCCATGGCTGGCAGGCTGGCCAACACAGCCGCAACAACCCCCAGGCTCACCATCAAGCACTTGATCCCAGCCATTTCCAACTCCTTTGAAAAACAGGTCGAACAAAAATACAGTGTGGAATCTACCACTGATTAATCACTGGTTAATTATTGATGCATCAGAATGTTGAGATGCCCCCATGCGCTATCCTTTGTGCCATGCTGCGTGTTGAAGCCTACGAAAAATTCAAGAAATGCCTGCTCACCGGCGCCCTCAAGCCTGGCCAGTTCGTGACCCAGAGAGAGCTTGTGGACCTGGTTGGCGTGCCCCTGGGTTCGGCGCGTGAAGCCATCCAACGGCTGGAACACGAAAGCCTGTTGCGTGTGTTTCCACAACGCGGCATCCAGATCGCCGACGTGACGGTCTCTGGCCAGCGCGACGCGCTGAATTACCGGCAGATTCTCGAAATGCATGCGATTCGCCACTATGCGCAACACGCCGCGATCAAGGACATGGAGGCGCTGAAACAGGCAACAGGCGCAGTGCTGGAGCGGATGTCCACTGGCGAGATCGACGCCGCACTGCTTGAAGAAGCGGTGCAAACCGATTGGCGTCTGCACGATGAAATCATCGACAGCCTGGGCAACGAGATCGTGAGCATCAACTACCGCGTCAACGCGGCGCGCATCCGTTTGATGCGGGTCACGCAGCGCCAGTCGCCTGCGCGTGCGGTGGAAGCGCTGAACGAACACATGGCGGTTCTGCAGGCCGCAATGGCACGCGAAGTCGAAGGCGCTGCCGCTGCGTTGGCTCGGCACCTTCAAGTGTCTCGGCAACGCGCAATCGAGGGGCATTGATAAAAAATGCTTCAGCGACGTCCAAACCGTGGTGGTGCACTTGTGCATCGTCCTCGCCTCCCCGCCACTCTCACAGGAGTTCGTTGATGAAGACCGACAACACCATTCCACGTGCTCAGAGCCGGCCAGCGACGATCCACGCAAAGCCGCAGGCGGTTTCGGTCGACATCGCGACCTGCGCGGTAATCGTCGTTGACATGCAGAACGACTTTGGCACTGAAGGCGGTATGTTTCATCGCGCCGGCATCGATATCTCGATGATCCAACGTGCTGTGGCGCCAACTGGCAAGGTGCTTGCTGCAGCACGACACCACCGGATCCCGGTCATTTACCTGAAGATGGCGTTCAAGGCAGACCTCTCAGACGCGGGGCCAGTGGACAGCCCCAACTACGCAAGGCATCGGATGCTTGGTATCGGTACTGTCGTGCAGGCACCTGATGGCCGCGAGAGCCGCATATTGGTCCGTGACACTTGGAACACAGACATCGTCGCTGAGCTCGCACCGGAAGCCTCGGATGTCGTGCTCTACAAGCATCGATTTAGCGGATTCTTTGAAACTGAGTTGGACACTATCCTGCGGCAGTTAGGCACCAGGCATCTGATCATCACCGGCTGCACGACAAGCATCTGCGTGGAGGCAACGATCCGCGACGCCATGTTCAGAGACTATTCCTGCATACTCTTGGAAGACTGCACGGGGGAGCCCATCGGTCATGATCTTCAGCGGAGCAACCACGACGCTTCGTTGCTGACTATTCAAGTACTGCTCGGCTGGACATCTTCATCCGAGGAGTTCATACGCGCGGTGGATGCCCACGAGTAGGCTGAGGCCGCGGCCGGCGAACTGGGTATTCCGGGCGAACGCGCGCAGGATGCGGTAAGTGGACATCGTTCAAGCTGCCGCCTCAGCTCAGGTGTTTTCCCGAGCC
>JANOUM010000888.1:0-1541 GCA_031416855.1 Rhodoferax sp.
CGGCCGTTCGCTACCCGCAATGCCGACATCGAGGCGGGCTACCGGGTGGGGACCGTCGACCCGGTGGCGTTCGCCCACTTCTACCTGTCGACACTGGCCGGTCGCACTCCCGCAGACTGGGAGCCGCTGCGCCAGGCGTTCATGCGCGACGAAATCGCGCCACGCATTTCGTCAGCTTCGACAGAGCTGGTGGCGAGGCACCAGGCACGGGGCGACCTGGTGGTGTTGACCACCGCCACCAACCGCTTCCTGACGCAGCTCACCGCGGCCCATCTGGGCATCGACCACGTGCTGGCCACAGAACCTGAATTGGTGAACGGCCGGTTCACTGGCGCCTCGACCGGCACAGTCAACATGCGCGGTGGGAAGGTGACGCGCCTGCAGACCTGGCTGGCAGCGCGTGGCGCCAGTCTGGTGCAATACGACAGCACAGCCTACAGCGATTCGATCAACGACCTGCCGCTGCTGGAGGCGGTCGATACCCCGGTCGTGGTCAATGCCGACCCCAGGCTGGCAGCAATCGCGGCCGAACGCCGCTGGAAGGCGATACACCTGCCGCCGCGCCCACCCGGGCATTGATTGCCGGGTGCCCATGTGGCCCGACCGAGACCCAGGCCGCGGTGGTACGCTCCAACCGGCACCCACACCGGAAACCCGATGGACACACCGGCTCCGCGCCCGGGGTCAGCCGCCCCCGAGGAGTGGGGTGGCGTGGCGCAGATGCGCAGCCACTGACCCGCGCTGGCGGCGGCCAGGCCGCTGCGTGCGACCGGTCCGGCCTTGGCGGGTGGCGATCACCGGCAACCGCACCCCTACCCCTAACGCGGCGCGCCGAACTGCTGCACCCAGTACACACCCAGGCGGCTCCTGGCATTGATGGCGTATGACACCGCCATGTCGCGGTAGCCCGCTTGCATCAGGTTCGCGCAATGGCCCGGGCTCTTGATCCAGCCGGCGACTGCCTGTTCGGGTGTCAGCTGGCCGGCTGCGATGTTCTCGCCAGTCATCGTGTACTGGTATCCCGCGCGCGCCACGCGTTGCGCCGGCGTGGTGCCATCGCGTCCGGTGTGGCTGAAATAGTTGTTCGCCGCCATGTCGGCGGCATGGCCGGCCGCCGCCAGTTCCAGCGTGTCGTTCCAGCGCACCGGCCCGGTAGCGGCGAAAACCTTGTCCCCGCAGCGGCGGGTTTCGGCACGCGCGCCATTGACCAGCACCAGCATGCGTTGTTCCAGCTGCAGCTGCGTCAGGCCGACCACCGGTGCAAATGGCTCGCCCAGCACGATCCAGCTCTGCGGCCCCTGTGCGTGAACACCCACGGCGCTCAAGGCTGGCCGGGCCAGCTGGGCGCAAAACCGACTGGCCACCAGTGCCTCGGCACGCGCGCCCTGGCGCGGTCCGGTAAAAACCAGCACCTGAACCTGGTTCATGCGGTCGTCGACCGATCGGGTGGCGGCTTCGAGCGCCACACCGCGTGCCAGTTGCGCGGCGACGGCGTCCAGCGAGTCGCGTTGCACCAGCGGCGGCGCCGAGGCGGCACAAGC
>JANOUM010000889.1:0-3043 GCA_031416855.1 Rhodoferax sp.
AATCAGCTGGCGTTCGCGTCCCGCAAACCAGGGCGCACGCAGCACATCAACCTGTTCACACTGGGCAAACAAGGTGCTACCGATGCGGTGCTGGCGGACCTTCCCGGGTATGGTTATGCAGCGGTCCCCAAGCAGGACAAGCTCCGCTGGCAGCAGGTCATGGCCAACTACCTGGTGCAGCGCGAGAACCTCATGGGGGTGGTGCTGCTGTGCGACCCGCGGCTGGGCCTGACCGAGCTGGACGACATCTTGCTGGATGTGATCCGGCCGCGTGTGGAACAGGGCCTCAAGTTCCTGATCGTGCTCACCAAGGCCGACAAGCTGACCCGCAGCGAAGGTGCCACCGCGTTGTCGGTGGCAAAACTGCAGGCCGGCGGCGGCGACGCCATGCTGTTCTCGGCACCCAAACGCATCGGCATCGACGCGATCTCCCGGCAGTTGTGGCAATGGGCCCATCCGCCCGGGGCAGCAACGACGAACGCCAACCCCGCCGCGCCTGAAGCAGTTCAGTAGACCGGCGGCATTCCGGCCGGCCGCATCTTGAACCGCTTGTGCACCCAGTAGTACTGGGTCGGCATGGCGTCGATGTAGGACTGCAACATGGCATTCATGGTGGCGGCGTCCGCGCTCAGGTCGGCGGTGGGGAAACCGCTCCAGGCGGGCTTGACATCGACGTCGTAACCGGTGCGCGTCATCTGCGTGACCACCGGCACGACCTTGGCGCGCCCGAGGGTCGCAAAACGTGACAGCGAGGTCAGCGTGGCGGTTGGCACAGCATAAAACGGCACGAACACCGACTCCTGGCGCGTGATGTTCATGTCTGGCAGCAGGTACAGCGGGTGCCCGGCGCGCAGTGCCTGCGCAACCGGCTTGAGGCTGTCATCGCGCCCGAAAAGCCGCGGATTGCCGAAACGCCTTCTGCCGGCAAGAATCCAGGCGTCCAGTGTTTCATCCGCCTGGTTTGAGTAAATGGTGGTGAAACTGCGGGGCAACTGGGAGGTCAGCGCGGTCCAGCCCGCGTCCAGGCCGACGAAATGGGGCGCGAAGATGACCGTGGGGGCGCTGCCCTCCAGTTCGTGCAACGCGCCGCGCAGCACCAGCCTGCGGCGCAGGACTTGCTCCGGGCCATGCCACAACCAGCCCCGATCCAGCCAGGCCTGCGCGAAATGCACGAAGCTGGCCACAGCCGCGGCACGCAGCTGCGGTTCGGCCCATTGCGGAAAACACAGGCCCAGGTTGACCCACACCACCCGCCTGCGCGCGCCTGCCAGCGCATACAGGGCCCACCCCAGACACCAGCCGAGGGCGCGCACCCAGGCCAGCGGCACATGGGCCAGCAAATGCATCAGCAAAATGCCCGCGCGGCTCAGCATGCGCACGCGCGTGTCATGCCGCGTCACCCCTGGGAGGTTTGTAGCGCGCATAACCCCAGAGATACTGCGCCGGGCATTCCCGCACCAAACGCTCCATCTCCTGGTTGACCTGGCGCACGGCCGCGTCCAGGTCGGGCTCCAGGGGGCGTTGCAATTCCCGGAAACGCAGGCGGTAGCCGCGTCCCCAACCCAGCCGCTCGCCCCACAACAACAGAACCGTCGCTCCGGTGCGCAGCGCCAGGCGGGCCGACAAGGTCATGGTGTATGCGTCCTGACCGAAAAATGGGGCCCATATGCCCATGCCCGCGGGCGGAACCTGGTCAGGCAGGAGGCCGACCGCGCGTCCGGACCGCAGGGCGCCGATCAACTGCCGCACGCCGGTCAGGTTGGTTGGCGCTGTGGTCAGCCCCGGGCGGTTGCGTGCGTCGGCCATGAGTTGCGCCAGCCAGGCCTGGCGGGCCGGCCGGTACAACACGGTCAGCGGGCCGAAACGTGCCGTATAACGCTCCGCCAGGCCCTGCGCCGTGATCTCGAAACAGCCCAGGTGCGGGGTCAGGAACACCACGCCGCGGCGCGCCTCGAAGGCGCGAACCACACACGCGTCGTTGTCCCATTCGCAGCGCGGGGGGGCGCCCAGCCACAGCCGCGGCAACTCGGCAACCATGCGCCCGGCACTACCGACCGCGCCGCGCACCGCAGCGAACCCATAACCCGCGACCCGTGCGTTGGCCAGGAAACGGCGCCGGTAGGTGGCGGAGCCGAGGAACGCAACCCAGCCGAGCAGCCACCCCACGCCATGCAACAGCCACAAGGGCATGCCGGCTAAAAATCGGAAGACGGTGGCCATCGGTGGGCTAAAATGCGCGCGTCGCTGAGTTACGGAACTACTTGCAGGGCGACACACACAATGCGCCGTTCCCCGGAAAGCGCGATTGTGCCTTGTGAATCTGCTAAAGCGTTCGCCGAAGCACAAGCGCCCAGGCAACGCGACCCCTAGTGTTGTTGATGGAGCATGGACCAATATGGCGAACGATTTCCTCTTTACCTCCGAATCCGTTTCCGAAGGCCACCCCGACAAGGTGTCGGACCAGATCTCGGACGCGATCCTCGACGCGATCTTCAAGCAGGACCCAAAGTCCCGTGTGGCAGCCGAAACGCTGTGCAACACCGGTCTGGTGGTGCTGGCCGGCGAGATCACGACCAACGCCCACGTGGACTACATCCAGGTGGCGCGCGACACCATCAAGCGCATCGGTTACGACAACACCGAATACGGCATCGACTACAAGGGCTGTGCCGTGCTGGTGGCCTACGACAAGCAGAGCAACGACATCGCCCAGGGCGTGGACCACGCCAGCGACGACCACCTCAACACCGGTGCCGGCGACCAGGGCCTGATGTTCGGTTATGCGTGCAATGAGACGCCGGAACTGATGCCAGCGCCGATCTACTACGCACACCGCCTGGTCGAGCGCCAGTCGCAGTTGCGCAAGGATGGCCGCATGCCGTTTCTGCGGCCCGACGCCAAGAGCCAGGTCACGATGCGCTACGTGGACGGCAAGCCGCACAGCATCGACACCGTGGTGCTCTCGACCCAGCACCATCCTGACCAGAGCGAAACGCAGCACAAGATGAAAGCCTCTTTCACCGAAGCCATCATCGAAGAGATC
>JANOUM010000890.1:0-2881 GCA_031416855.1 Rhodoferax sp.
CCCGCTCATCCCGCCAAAAGCCGTCCGCTCGTCGTTGCAAATGCTCGCCATAGCCCGGGCTATGTCTGTGCTTTGCGCCTAGATCGGCCGCCTTTTGGCGCGCCGCTCGGTCACGCTCGAAATTCTCTCAGCCTCTGATCTCATCGCCTTGATCGTAAGCGCTTGACTCTGGATCGGCTACAGGGTTTCCAATCCTCTCATCGAGACTTGAAAGCCCGCCATGAGCGATTCCTGCGGCAACCACGGCTGCGCCGCCCCAGCCGCCAGCCAGAGCCCGACCTACCGCCGCGTACTGTGGGCGGCGCTGATCATCAACGCCGCCATGTTCGCCGTCGAGCTGGTGGGCGGTCTGCGGGCCGGATCGGTCTCACTGCTTGCTGACGCCGTCGACTTTTTCGGCGATGCGGCCAACTACGCCATCTCGCTGCTGGTGTTGGGCATGGCGCTGAGGTGGCGAGCGCGGGCGGCGCTGCTCAAGGGGCTGAGCATGGCCGCCTTCGGCGTTTTCGTTCTCGGCCGTGCGGCTTGGTCGGCCGCCGCCGGCACCGTGCCCGAGCCGCTGACGATGGGCGTGATCGGCGCCCTGGCGCTGCTCGCCAACGTGTCGGTCGCCGCCATGCTCTACGCCTGGCGCGAGGGCGACGCCAACATGCGATCGGTGTGGTTGTGCAGCCGCAATGACGCCATCGGCAACCTGGCCGTGATGGCCGCCGCGCTCGGCGTGTCCGGCACCGGCAGCGGCTGGCCAGACCTCGCCGTCGCCGCGGTGATGGGTCTGCTGGCCCTGACGTCCGCGCGATCCGTGATCCATCAGGCCCGGGCAGAACTGCGCCCCGTGCCAGCGCTCGCTTGAGCGAGCGACTCGATGTCCGACGCGATGCCCCCCTGCCGCGATGCAGCTACAAGATGTCCACATCCGAACAGCAAGACCTTGACCGCAGCGGCTGGCCGCTGACATCGGCCGGTGCAGCAACAAGCGCTACGTCACGCGCGTCCGCACATGGAAGTGGTGACAACGCCACAGCCTGGCGGGCCTTGTCGATCACGCTGCAAACCCTGTAGCCGCTAGACTCCTGCCTGTGCGCCGCCTCCTCGCCATCGTCCTGCTCGTCTTGCTGCCGCTCCAGTTCAGCTGGGCGGCCGTGGCGTCGTACTGCAAGCACGAGACGCAGGCCGACGCTGAGCATTTCGGTCACCACGAACACCAGCACCACGGCAACACCACGGTCGATGCCGATCCGGCGGTCGATCCGCAAGCCGAGGGCGACACGACGCTGGGCGCCATGGATGTCGACTGCGGTCACTGCCACGGCCACTGCAGCGTCATGCTGACGCTGTCGGCCGGCCTCGTCGGCATGCTCGCCGCTGCGCCGCCCGGCGCCTGCGCCGACGAAGCGGGCGGTGCGCAGGCACCGACCCAACCCGAACGCCCTCAGTGGCGGCCCCTCGCCTGATCGGCGAGGCGGGTCTCTTCCTTCTCTGAAGCCCGTTCGCGCCTGAGTGCGTGCCGCTGGATGCGGCACCGCCGGGTACGACGCGACCGCCTGGTCGCCGCTTGCCGATCTCCCGTGGGTTGTTGTCAACACTGGAGCATCGGATGGACCGAAAAACTCGAACGAGGGCATGGCTGCTGCGCACCGCAGCCTGGGCCGCTTGCACAGGGTCCGCTTGCACATGGTCCGCTTGCACATGGGCCGCTTGCACCTGGGCCGCACAAGCCCAGCCACCAACGGCGACGGCAGCGCCCGCAACGCCCGCAACGTCCGAACCGACCAAAACGCCCCTCAGCCTCAGGCAGGCTTTTGACGCCGCCTGGGCGCGCCAGCCCGAGGCCAGGGCCCTGCAGGCACGGCGCGATGCGTCGCGTGCCGAGCAGCGGGCGGCCCAGGCCTGGACCCCTGAACCGGCGGCGCTGGAACTCTCGAACAAGACCGATAGCCTGCACCGCAACGGCGGTGCGCGCTCGCTCGAGGTCGGCGTTGTCGTGCCGCTCTGGCTGCCGGGTGAGCGCCACGGCAAGGCAGCGCTGGCCGATGCCGACGGCGCCGCCATCGAGAGCCGCGCCACCGCCGCGCAGCTGCGGGTGGCGGCCTCGGTTCGCGAAGGCTGGTGGCAGTGGCAGCGCGCCCGTATCGAGGCCGACACCGCCCGCGCGCAACTCGACAATGCCCGCCGCATTGCTTTGGACGTGGCCAGGCGGACCCAGGCGGGCGATCTGGCCCGCGCGGATCAGCACCAGGCCGACGGCGCCGTGGCGGCCGCAGAATCAAGCCTGGCACAGGCCGTGGCCGGGCTGGCCGCCGCACAGCAG
The DNA here is from genome assembly GCA_031416855.1 of Rhodoferax sp. Classification (GTDB taxonomy): domain Bacteria; phylum Pseudomonadota; class Gammaproteobacteria; order Burkholderiales; family Burkholderiaceae_C; genus CAISIP01. The sequence continues at coordinate 2,312 of JANOUM010000890.1, forward strand.
CAGCTGCGCGCCATGTCGGGACGCCCGGCGACCGCGGGCGAGGCCGTCACTCTCGGTACCGAGCCCGAGCCCGAGCCCGACCCTGAGCCCGACCCTGGCGCTGCGCTGGCCGACGTCGAAGCACACGCCACGCTGCAGGCGTTGAAGGATCGGGCAGCAGTGGCTGAGCGGAGTGCAGCGCTGGCGTTGACCCAGTCACGCGCCAACCCGGAATTGATGCTCGCGACCACCCGCGATCGCACTGCCTTCGGCGAGCGATCGCAGCCAACCATCACGCTGGGCCTGCGCATCCCGTTCGGCGGCGGCCCGCGCCACGACGCCCGGACCGCCAACGCCCGCGCCGACGCGACCGAGGTGCAGGCCCAGTGGGCCCTGGAGCGTGAGCGCCTGACAGCGGAACGCGCAGCGGCACGGGTTCGCGTAGAGGCCACTCGCACCCAGCTCGCCGCCGCCGAGCGACGGCTGCAGCTGGCGCGCGAATCGCGAGGCTTCTTCGACAAGTCGTTCCGCCTGGGCGAGAGCGACCTGCCGACGCGCTTGCGCATCGAGGCCGAAGCGGCCGAGGCCGAA
>JANOUM010000891.1:0-1838 GCA_031416855.1 Rhodoferax sp.
CCGGGGGCTGATCGTGGATGCCATGAGCTCGTTCGGCGCACTCGAGATCGACGCCCGCAAGACCCGTTTCGACGCGCTGGTGGCTGCCAGCGGCAAGTGCCTGGAAGGTGTGCCCGGCATGGGTTTCGTGTTCATCCGCAAAGCTATCCTGGAGGCTTGCGCCGGGCGGAGCCAATCGCTGGCGATGGACCTGTACGACCAGTACGCCTACATGGAGACGACGACCCAGTGGCGCTTCACGCCGCCGACCCACGTGGTGGTCGCATTGCACGAAGCCATTGCGCAATTCGAGGCCGAAGGCGGGCGCCCGGCGCGTCTGGCACGGTACACGCGCAACTACGAAACCCTGGTGCGCGGCATGGCAGCCCTGGGCTTCAAGCCGTTCCTGGACCCGGCCGTCCAGGCGCCGATCATCGTCACCTTCCATGCGCCGGCCGACCCGAAGTACGACTTCAAGACCTTCTATGCCGCTGCCCGGGAGCGCGGCTTCATCCTGTACCCGGGCAAACTAACCACGGTCGACACCTTCCGGGTCGGCTGCATCGGCGCCATCGGGCCGGTTGAAATGGAGCAAGCGGTGCACGCGGTGGCGCTGGCGCTGCGGGATATGGGGATTGCATCGGCGGCGCCGGCGGCGTAGTCCATGCGCGGCGGGCCGACTGACCTGCTGCTGCTGCAGCCGAGCTGGTTTTACCTGGTCGTCAATGGCAAGATCGCAGCGATACGGAGCTTCAGGATCGCGCCGCAGTTGCTGCCACTGGTGGCGGATCAGACTGCGGCTTCGTGCAATCCAACTTCAATCAACAGGCTTGGCTGCGCGCGGCAACACGTGTGGGCATCTTTCGTGCCGCCTTGCCAAGTGCGCCTTCTGCCCACTTGTTGAGACTGGTGCCACTTCTCGCGGCGGCCTTGAGCGCAGCGGCATGAACCTCAGGTGCGATGCGCAACATGACTTTGCCGCTCGCTGGTTTTTCTGGCGCAGACCCGAGTGCCTTGGAAGCCGCCAGATAGCCATCGATGGCCGCGTGAAAGTTGGACTCAAACTCTTTCACCGAGTCGCCGTGAAAAGAAATTATGTCGTCAACATCCTGAACGCGCCCAACAATGACCTTGTCTTGCGCATCGAAGACCATGCTCGCCGTGTAGCCCTTGTAAGACATGCGATTGATCATGGCTTGATTCCCATTCGTTCGATGAACTCCCGTACGGCCGAAACCCGGTAGCGAAGTGCTTCCTTGCCAGGGTGAGGCCGATGGAGGGTCATCTTCCGGCCACCAAACTCAAACGTGACGGAGGAGCCGGCACCTTCAACGACGCTGCAGCCCGCCGCCTTCAGCATGGACTCGATGCGCGCCCACTCGATGTTTCCATTGACCGGGTTGGAGAGCATGCTTTCCAAGGTCTTGCGGTGCGTTCCGTTCACCTGCGAGATGATAGCACTGCGAGGGTCAGGTGCAAGCACTTTGCAGCACACAAACCCGGTTCAACTGAACCGCCCCGCCCGGCGGGAAGACGATGGACACCCTGATCGCAACGCGGTGCGTCGAAGATGGATTGACGCTTATTCGCTCTGACCGCGACATCTTGCCTTTTGTGCAACACCTCGGGCTGAGGGACGGCGTCACGCCGTATTCTTTCCCACGGTGTCGCGGCCACACATGGGAAGTATTGGCCCCAGCCCGAACAAGCGCCTCACTGGTAAACCCTCGATTGACCCGGCAGGATGGACGCGTCCCGGCCCGATGCGCAGCCTGCGCGAGAACATCGCCCTGTGTGAATGGCTGGCCGACTACCAGGTGGGATGGGTCGAGGACTTCATCCACCCGGAAGACTTTGGG
>JANOUM010000892.1:0-1856 GCA_031416855.1 Rhodoferax sp.
ATACGGGGGTGCGGGACCTGCTGAGCCTTGAGCAGCTGGATCGCGGCAATGCTGGCGTAGACTGCGTAGCCGTCGTCGGCGCCACCACGACCGTACAGCCGGCCGTCTTCGTATTTCGGCGTCCACGGCCCCAGATCCTTGCGCCAACCGTTGAATTCGGGCTGCTTGTCCAGATGCCCGTACATCAGCACCGTCTGGGTTGCATCGCTGCGGGTGGCCGGCACCTCGAAGAACAGCACCGGGGTGCGGCCATCGATGCGCACCACCTCCAGCTGCAGCCCCTCGACCTGCTGGGCCTCGACCCAGGATGCCGCGTTGCGCAGCACGGTGTCGAGGTGCCCATGTTCCGACCACAACGGATCGAAGCCCGGCGACTTGGCCGGAATCCGGATGTACTCGGTCAGGCGACCGACGATGTCAGCATCCCACTGCCGACCGGCCTGCTCCAGCGCTTGCGCATCGTCCAGGATTCCTGCGGGGATTTCTTTGTGCAGCGGAGCATTCATGTCGGCACCTCGGTGGTTATCCCGCCATCCTACCAACATCGCACCGGTGATCGGTGTGCCTCAGGGCCAACCCTCCAGCCGATAGGCGTGGCGCGCCACCTGAACGAAGACCTGCGGGTACTTGACGTGTGGTACCAGTTCGCAGGCCGCAGCGTGCCAGGCGCAATAACTGCCCGCCAGTTCGAGGACCGGCCAGTCGCTGCCCCACATGATCCTGTCTGGGCCAAAACAGGCGACGAGATGCCGGATGTACTGCCCCAGACCCTTGGCGTCCGAGCCTGGCGCGGCTTCGTTCCACAGGCCGGAGAGCTTGCAAAACACCTGCGGCATCCGGGCCAGCTCTGCGATGCCGGTGGCCCAGCCACCCCACTGGCGGCCGGCGATATCCGGTTTGGCCCCGTGGTCGACCACGATTCGCAAGGCTGGGTAACGCGCCGCCAGCACCAGCACACGCGACAAGTGCAGTGGTTTGACCAGCGCGTCAAAGGTCAGGCCACACGCCAGCATCGCCTCGAAGGCCGGCTGCAAGTCGTTATGCAGGATCCAGTCCGGGTCGGGCAGGTCCTGCAGCATCGGGCGCAGGCCGCGCAGTTTCGGCTCCCGGGCGAGGCTGCGGATGCGGTCCGCTGCGTCGCCAGCGCGCATGTCGACCCACCCCACGACGCCCGCGACGTCGGGTGCCGCGCGCGCCTGGTCAAGCAAAAACCGTGTTTCGGCCTCGGTCGGCGCGGCCTGCACCAGGATGCCGGCCGTGACGCCACTGCAGGCCCGCGCCTGGCGCCAGTCGTCCAGCGACACATCGCGGTAGATCGATCCCTGGGCTGTGGTAAGCCAGCCGTAATCACCGCGTGCGAGCTGCCAGATGTGGAAGTGCGCGTCGAGCATGCGTGTCAACCAGGTGCCGGTGCTGCGGTGTCGAGCAAACCTTGCGAACGCAGGACGTGCCAGAAACCGTCGTCGATCCGGTGTCCCAACATGGCCACTGCGTCGGACCAGTGCGCAACGGTCTGCGCACCCACCAGCACCACTTCGATGGCCGGGTGTGCCAGCGGGAACTGCAATGCGGCCGCCCGCAGCGGGACACCGAATACGTCGCAGACGGCCTCGATGGCGGCCACCTTGTCGACCCACACTTGCGCAGCGTCGGTGTAGTTGAACCGGGCGGCGGCACGGCCTCGAACGCCGGTGGCCAGGATGCCCGAGTTGAACACGCCGCCCAGCGCGATGCGCACGCCGCGCTGGGCGCACAGCGGCAGCAACGCCGGCAGCGCGGACTGGTCGATCAGGCTATAGCGCCCGGCCAGCAGCAGGGCATCGAGGTCGGCGTTTGCCAGCACGTCCAGGCAGACC
>JANOUM010000893.1:0-2591 GCA_031416855.1 Rhodoferax sp.
GCAGGCCCGGCTCGAAGATCGGTATGCCTCCATCTTCCAGGATCTTGATCTTGGCCGGGTCCAGATCGAGGCACAACACATCGTTGCCTACCTCGGCGAGGCAAGTGCCAGAGACCAAACCTACGTAGCCGGTGCCGATGACGGTGATTTTCATGGGGGTTGTCTGCCTTGCCGGCGTACTCAACGGGGGACGGTTTATACCGGCTCGATTGTGCCACCGGCAAGAGCGTGCGCAGGGCGGTGAAATCTGGCATCCAGGTGACCACTTCCGGTGCTGTCTGTCAAAACCGCAACCGGCATAATCCGCCTCATGCTCTGTGCCATGCGCGACCTCCTTGCAACCGATGGGCCCATGGTGGCCCGAATCCGCGCGCAGCAACCCGGCGCGATCGCGATTTACGCCTTTGGCAGCCAGTTGCAGGGCACTGCCGGAACCGACAGTGACCTGGACCTTGCCGTGCTTGTCGCCGGATACGCCGACCCGTTGGAGCTGTGGAACCTCGCCGGCGAACTGGCCAACCTTGCCGGTTGCCACGTCGATCTTCTGGACCTGCGCGCTGCGTCCACAGTCATGCAATACCAGGTCATCACCACCGGGCGCCAAGTGTGGTCAGCCGGCCTGGCGGCTGGCTTGTTCGAGTGTTATGTGCTCAGCGAAAAGACCGAACTCGACACTGCGCGTGGCCCGTTGATGGCCACCATCCTTGCTACGGGCAAAGTCCATGGTTGACGATGTACTTGTCAACAAGGCAGCGACCATCGAGCGTTGTGTTGCCCGTGCGCGCGAAGAATACGAGGCCGACCCAGCCACTTTCGCCACCAACTTCACCCGCCAGGACGCTGCGGTGCTGAACGTGCAGCGTGCGTGTGAGGCGGCATTGGATATGGGGCAGTATCTGATCCGCCGGGAGCACCTGGGTGTGCCACAAGGCGCACGGGAGGTTTTTGACCTGCTGGCCCGTGGCCACTGGATCGGGGCCGAGCTTGCCGAGTCGCTCAAGCGGATGGTCGCTTTTCGCACTATCGCAGTGCATGACTATCGAAGTCTGTTGCTCCCGATTACGGTCAGCGTCATCACCCTGCATTTGGGGGACTTCCTGCAGTTCGCGCAGGCGGTGCTGTTGCGGGCCGGCTCGCCTGCTCCGCCGTCCTGAACCTTGCCGCGCTTCGATCAACGCTGTTGGCTGCATCCCGCGCGACCATGAAACAACGCCGCCAAGGCCGCACGTCGACCCTCGCCGCGCTGCTCGTGGCAGTGATCGTGCTGGCCCTGCTGATGTGTATTGCGCTGGTCAGCCTGACCTACCACTATCTCGTGCTCGACGGGCACTGGACCTGGGACAGCGATTGGCTGCGCACGGCAGACGTGCAAACCCGTGCGTCCACCCTGGGCCAGCTGGGCGACTACTTTGGCGGCACCCTCAACCCCATCCTCAGCTTCAGCGCCTTTCTGGTGCTGCTGGTCACCGTGATGCTGCAGCGCCGCCAACTGGAAGAGGGCACCCGTCAGCTCGCGCAATCCACCCGCGCGATCGACCTGGAGGCTTTTGTGCGGGTCAACGACATCCTGCAGACCCCCGGGGGCATCGCGGCCCGCGAACGCCTGTATGAACTGACCGACGGTGGCCCCTGCACCACGCCATTTGCCGAGTGGAGCGCCGCCGACAGAAAGGCGGCCGAGACCGTGTGCCGCCAGTTCGAACTGGTCGGCCTGCTCGTGGTGGGCCGGCTTTTCGACCCGGACTTGTTCCTGCAGAGCTGGCGGCCCACGATTCACCGGTGCTGGCTGGCCTGCCAGGGCGTGCTGGCGGATCGGCGCCGGGTTGATCCTGGCCTGTGGCGGCATTTCGAAGCGCTGGATGCGCTGGCGTGTGCCGCGTCGGCTTGGTGACCGGATTGGCACAAGCTGTTGACAAGCCCGCTGGCCCGCGAAAGATCAGGTGCGGTCAGCGGCACCGGCGCGGCTCGCGGGTGTCGGACGGCAAGGACGCAAATGCCCGATGAACTCAAGCTGCGCTTTTCAGCGAAGCCATGAAATCGTTGTAGGCATTCGTGAGTCCATCGGCGAGCGTTGTGCTGGCCACCACCCCTGCGTTGCGAAGCCGCTCCACATCCATCAACTTCCTGGGCGTGCCATCTGGCTTGTTGGTGTCAAAGTCCAATTGACCTTCGAATCCGACAGTCTTCTTGACGAGCTGCGCCAACTCGGCAATTGTCACGTCCTCGCCGACGCCGATGTTGACCAGCGGCGGTTCGAAGCGCCCACTCTTTGACTCGTCACTCCCCAGCAATCGGTCGTATTTGTCATCCGCCAGGTTCATCAAATACACACACGCATCCGCCATGTCCTCGCTGTACATGAACTCGCGCCGTGGCGTGCCCGTGCCCCACACCACCACCTTCTTCGCCCCACTGACCTTGGCCTCGTGAAACTTGCGGATCAGTGCCGGTATCACGTGGCTGTTCTCCGGGTGGTAGTTGTCGCCAGGGCCATACAGGTTGGTGGGCATGGCGGCCAGGTACCTGGTGCCGTACTGGCGGTTGTAGCTCCAGCACATCTCGATGCCGGCGATCTTGGCCAGCGCGTACGG
>JANOUM010000894.1:0-3247 GCA_031416855.1 Rhodoferax sp.
ATCGCCTCCATCATCTGGGCCGGAGCAAAATGCGATGCGAATGCATACGGCAGGCCCAGCAGGGCGGCCAACTGGGCACCGAACAGGCTGGAGCCGAGAATCCACATCGGCACTTTCAGGCCGGTTCCGGGAACGGCGCGCACCGGCTGGCGTGGCGACTCGGAAAAGAAGTCCATTAGCTCCACCACGTCCTGCGGGAACTCGTCGGCATCGGACGTCAGGTTGCGGCGCAGGGCCCGTGCCGTGATCTGGTCCGACCCGGGCGCCCGCCCGAGACCGAGGTCGATGCGACCGGGAAACAGCGACTCCAGGGTGCCAAATTGCTCGGCGATCACCAGGGGCGAATGGTTGGGCAGCATGACACCCCCGGCGCCGACCCGGATCGTGGAGGTGCCACCCGCCACGTACGCGATCAGCACCGAGGTGGCGGCGCTGGCGATGCCCGGCATGCCATGGTGTTCGGCCAGCCAGTAGCGCCGGTAGCCCCAGCGTTCGGCATGTTGGGCCAGATCGCGGCTGTTGCGAAACGACTGCGCTGCATCGCTGCCCTCGGTGATGGGGGACAGGTCGAGGACGGAGAAAGGGATCATGGTCGTGCGCCGGTATGGAGACGGGCGGGCGCGTGTTGCACCCGCCACGCCGCATGGTAACGGGATCGTGCCGGGTCGCTTGCTCGAAGGGCGTGGAGATCGGAGACTGAGGATGGATTGATCTGGGTCAAGTCGTGCCGTCCGTTCTGCCCGCACACTGTCCTTCCATGTCCCAATCAGGAGTTGTTGCCATGTTCAAGAACCTGCTCGTGCCCATCGATGGATCCCCCACCTCGCAACTGGCTGTCGACACGGCGATCGGGCTGGCCCGGGCCTTCTCCAGTTCGGTCAGTGTGCTGTTCGTGATCGATCCCTATCCGTTTGCAGGCGTGGGCGCCGACTTTTCCAATGGCCAGACGCAGTACCTGGGTGCCGCCAAGGCCGAGGCCAACCAGGCATTGGCCGCTGCACGGCAGGCTCTCGAAGCTGCCGGGGTGCAGGTCAGCGCATCGCTGGTCGAGGCGAACACGGTGTGGCGCGGCATCGTCGAGGCGGCCGACGCCGGCGGCGCCGACCTCATCGTGATGGGTTCACATGGCCGCAGCGGCTTTGAAAAGCTGGTCCTGGGCAGTGTTGCGCAGCGGGTGTTGTCGCACGCCCGACAGCCGGTGCTGGTGGTGCGCCGCTGAGCCTCAGCCGCACTGCCCCACGTAGCCGCAGGCGGTGCAGAAGTCGCAGCCGTCTTTCTTGATCACGGTCGCGTTGCCGCATTCCGGGCAGGGGCGACCCGCCAGCGGCGCGGCGGCGTCGGAGTCGCGGGGAATTTCCAGCACGCCCATGTCGCGTACCGGAAAGCCCTGTTCGTCCAGCACGCCGAGCATCGCGTAGCGGTGGATGATCAGCCGCGCCAGGTAGGCCACCGTGGAAGGCCAGGTCTGCTGGCGGCGTTCGTTGTGCGGCAGGCCCGGCACGAAAGCCATGAAGTGCCCCAGCGGCTCGGCGTAGTTGAGCAGCTTGCGCAGCTTCATGCCGATCCAGGCCGGGTCGATCACCCGCATGTCGAGCGACAGCAGGCGTGCCAGCCCGTCGAGCGCGCGCGGGTAGTTTCCCGAGAAGCCGACCGCGCAGGGCCGGGTGACGGGGTGGCCGTCATGGCCGGGCAGGGTGATCTCCTTGAGGGTGAGTGTGAAGGTCTCGCCGCTGGCGGGGTTGTCCACATCCACCGCCCACGCCAGCGTGCCGGAGGGACCGGTCAGCGGCTCGTCGCGGCTGAACATGGCGTCGAGCACCGGCGTGGCACTGGTGCGCCGGGGGTCGGGCAAGGCCTTGAGCTGCTCGCAGCGCCAACGGATGACCGCCGCTGTGGCCGCCACCACGCCAGGGAACATGCGCTTTTCGCCGTAGGGCGGAAACGGCATCTCGAACCTGCGTTCCTCGGCCACGGTGGCCAGCGCGTCTAACTTCAGCTGCAGCCAGGCGGCGTCGTTGGCGCGCAGGTCCATCGACAGCGTCTTGGCCAGTGCGCCCAGGCCACGCGGCTGTTCGGCGCCATTGACCCAGACCTCGAACGGACGCGGCGCACCACCTTCCTCGGCAGCCAGTTCGCCGACAAACAGCGCGAAGTCGCCGAACGGATGGTGCACCATGAAGGTCCAGGCCGGGTTGCCGCCGGGCAGGTCCGGCCGGCCGGGCCAGCGCAGCGACGACAACACCGGCGCGGGCAGGCGCTCCAGGGCCAGGCGGCGGTTGGCGTCGTTGATGGTCAGCGGCGTGGCGACCTCCGGCGCCGGGCCGGTGCTCAGCACGGCCCCCAACACGGGGTTGGGCCGGTAGGTGGCCAGACCCTTGAGGCCCGACTGCCAGGCCTGCAGGTACAGGTGCTGGAAGTCGGCGTATGGGTAGTCCGCGGGCACATTGACCGTCTTGGAGATCGACGTGTCGATGTAGGGCGCGACCGCCGCCACCATCGCTTCGTGGGCCTGCGCGCTGATCTCCAGCGCCGTCACAAAAGCGTTGGTCAGCGGCGCGTCCTGGCCCTTCAGGTGCCGGTACAGCCGCCACGCGTGGTCCTCGACGGCGTATTCGCGAAAGCTGCCATCGGGCATGCGCTTCTTGCGGGTGTAGGTCCAGCTGAAGGCCGGTTCGATGCCGTTGCTGGCGTTGTCGGCGAAGGCCAGGCTGATGGTGCCGGTCGGTGCGATCGACAACAGGTGCGAGTTGCGCAGCCCATGCGCGCGGATGCGGTCCTTGAGGCCCTGGGGCAGGCGCGACGCGAAACTCTGGCCGCTGAGGTACAGGTCGGCGTTGAACAGGGGGAAGGGTCCACGCTCACGGGCCAGTTCGACCGAGGCGTTGTAGGCCGCGTCACGCAGTGTGGCGCTGATCTGGCTGGCCATGGTGCGCGCGCCGGCGGTGTCGTAGCGCAGGTCGAGCATCACCAGCGCGTCTCCCAGCCCGGTGAAGCCCAGGCCGACGCGGCGCTTGTTGCGTGCCTCCTGCTGCTGCTGCGGCAAGGGCCAGACCGTGATGTCGAGCACGTTGTCCAGCATGCGCACCGCGACCGTGGCGGCTTCGGCCAGCGCGGCATGGTCGAACTGTGTGTCGGCCTCGAACGGATTGCGCACAAACCGGGTCAGGTCGAGCGAGCCGAGGCAGCAGCAGCCGTAGGCGGGCAGCGGCTGCTCGCCGCACGGATTGGTCGCCGCAATCGACTCGCA
>JANOUM010000895.1:0-7409 GCA_031416855.1 Rhodoferax sp.
TGCGCGTGATGTCTCCGCCATCGGAGCCTTTGCGCGTGGGCCAGCCGCAAAGGCTCTTTATCGGGGAAGGCCGCGACCGGCCGACGTTGCTGGTGGGCAATCAGACGGTGCCGGTCGCCCTTGCTTCGGCTGGCGTGCGGCGCATTCTGGCACTGGTCTATTTCCTGGTATGGGCGTGGCACGAGCACCGGTCGGCAGCGCAACTGCTGGGCAAGAAACCGGAAGACCGGTTCGTGATCTTGTTCGACGAGCCGGAAACGCATTTGCATCCGCGGTGGCAGCGGACCGTACTGCCAAGCATCTTGAGCGCTATCGATGTATTGCGCGGTAGCATCGGCAAGCCTCCGCAGATGCTGGTGGCGACCCATTCGCCGCTGGTGGCGGCATCCGTGGAACCGATTTTTGACGGTGCGACGGACGACCTGGTGCATTTGTCGCTGCGCAATGGCCGGGTGGAGATTGAACAGGGCGGTTGGGCGACCCAGGGTGACGTGACCAATTGGCTGGTTTCCGAGACTTTCGGTCTGGAGCAGGCGCGCTCACTGGATGCTGAGCGCGCCATCGAGGCCGCCGAAGCCTTGATGCGAGGCGAGAAGCCTCTCCCTTCCGGGCTGGACACCAAGAAAGCAATTCACTCGGCGCTGCAGCGCTTGTTGCCCGCCGGCGACGCGTTCTGGCCGCGTTGGCTGGTGGCGACCAAGGCCATCAACGGCGTCGTGGAGCGCAAGGCGTGATCCCGGTTGCCAAGGTCAAGAAGCCAAAGCACTTCGACACGGTAGTGAAGACGCCTGGCGCCGCATGGCTGGCAGCCAATCCCGATGCAACGCGGCCGCAAGCCTTGTGGGCACCGTTCACGTCCGAACTTTCGGACGGGTTTGCAAATTTGTGCGGGTATGCTGCCATGTTCGATCCCACGGGAGGAACGGTCGACCACTACCTGAGCTTCAAGAACCACCGTCACCTGGCCTACGAATGGGGCAACTACCGGTTTGCGTCAGGCACGTTGAACGCATCCAAACGCAATGCCGATGACAATGTACTGGACCCGTACGAAGTCCGCGCTGGGTGGTTCGAAGTATTGCTGCCCTCGTTGCAATTGATCGTCACCGATGCCGTCCCGCCGGGCCATCGCGCCAAGGCCGAGTTCACACTCGCGCGGCTAAAGCTGCGCGATGGGGAGCGTGTTCTGCGGTGGCGCAAGTCCTGGTACGACATGTACCTGGACGGAAAGTTGACCTTGGCCGGTTTGCGCGATGTGGCGCCATTGGTCGCGGCAGCGGTAGACAAGGCGGCGCAGAAAAGCTGGCGGTAGTCACGCCTTTTCTTCCAGGGCCCTTTGCGCCTTGTCCCTGGGTGTGTGGGTCTCGGGGTTCTTGTCGGTCGGGGCGCTGGCTTCGAGCCACAAATGATCCCCATTTCCTTTCTAACTGACTTGCTTTTGCCACGAATACATGCTATTTTTCGTGGCAAAAATGACCAAGCACACCGACTCCGTAGACGCTCAGGTTCTCCAGCGAATCCAGTCCCATGGGCCGGGTTGGGTGTTCACCCCAACCGACTTTGCCGACCTTGGCACGCGCACGGCGGTGGCAACCGCCCTGAAGCGCCACAAGGCGGCGGGCAGCATCCGCCTGTTGGGGCGGGGTCTGTACGACGTGCCGCGTGTACACGCCGTATTGGGCACCCTGTGGCCGGCCATAGAGTCGGTGTCCCAAGCACTAGAGCGCAAGGACGGGCTGCGGCTGCAGCCCACGGGCGTGTACGCGGCAAATCTGCTTGGCCTGTCGGAGCAGGTACCGGCCCAGGTGGTGTTCCTCACCGACGGCGCCACACGCAGCGTCAAGGTGGGGCCCACGCAGATCAGCCTCAAACGCACCACGCCGCGCAACATGGCGGCGGCCGGACGGCTCAGCGGACTGATGATCCAGGCGCTGCGCAGTCTGGGGCCGGCGCATGTCACGCCGCAGCGCATCGAGCGCATGCGCAAGAACTTGCCCGCCAAGGAACGCGCCCAGATAGTCCAGGACATGGCGCTGGCACCGGAATGGATGCACGGGCACCTGCGCGAGGTGGCGCGGCCATGACCACCAACGGATTTCTGGCCCTGTCGCTGGATGACCGCAAGTTGGCGCTGGACGATGCGGCGCTGCGCCTGCGCATGAATGCCACCATCCTCGAGAAAGACTTCTGGGTATCGTGGTTGCTGGGCTTGCTCTTCGCCCAGCCCGTCCTCGCGCCGCACCTGGTGTTCAAAGGCGGTACCTCGCTGTCCAAGGTGTTCGGCGTGATCGACCGCTTTTCCGAAGACATCGACTTGTGCCTACAGCCCGAATTTGTGGGGGCGGACCCAGCAGAATTTGATGCCCTGGCCAGCCGCGTCAAGCGCGACGCGGCTGTCTTGGACATGCAGCGCCGGTGTGGCGAGAAAGCGCAAGAGGAGGCCATGCCCCTCCTGGAACAGGCGATCACCTCGGCATTGGGCCAGGCACCTGCGGACACCTGGCTGCGTTATGAGGTGGACGCGGACGCGAAATCGCCGATCATTTACTTCCGCTACCCGGCCACCCCCCAGCGCGAGCTTGCGTACGTTGCGCGCGAGGTCAAGCTGGAACTGGGCACGTTGACCGACCAGCAACCCACTGGGCGCTATCCGGTGCGCCCACTGTTGGCCGATGCCTACCCCATGCTGTTCGAAGAATGGACCAGTACCGTCACGGCGCTGGAACTCCAGCGCACGTTCTGGGAAAAGGCCACGATCCTGCATTCGGAGTTTCACCGCCCGGCAGAGTCACCCACGCCGGACCGCTACGCACGGCACTACTTCGACATGGTCAAGCTGCTGGCGCATCGCCAAGCCCCTGTGTTTCTGGCCGATAGGGATCAGTGCGGGCGCGTCGTGGACTGGAAAAGCCGCGTGTTCGCCCGGGCTTGGGCGCGCTACGACTTGGCAAAACACGGCAGCTTTCGCCTGGTGCCGCCCGAAGTACGGCAGGCGGCCCTGGCGCAAGACTATGTGACTATGCGTCCCATGTTCATGACCGAGCCGCCGCCATTTTCCGAACTGATGCGGCGACTGGCCGATGCCGAACGACGCCTCAACCAGCCGTAACACCCCTCACATGGCGTCTTCCAATTTCAGTTTCCTCCAGGCAGGGTGGCCGGAGCTGTTCGCCGAGGCCGTGCGCGCGGAAAAGGCCTGGGCTGCCGACCCGCGCGCTGCCTGCTTTTACGCGCGCCGCACGCTGGAACTGGCGGTGGCCTGGCTGTTCCGCGCCGAAGCTGGCCACGGTGGCAGCCTGCGCATGCCCTACAAGGCAGACTTGGCAGCCTACCTGTTCGAGCCCAGTTTCAAGCTGTTGGTCGGCCCCGCGCTGCACGCCAAGATGGACGTGATCCGCAGGCAGGGTAACAGCGCCGTGCATACCGCCCGGCCGGTAGCGGGCACCGATGCAGTGGCTGTGCTGCGCGAACTGTTCCATGTGGGTTTCTGGCTGGCACGCCACTATGGGCGCGACTCGGCCGCCCGGCCGGCACCGGGCCTGCAGTTCCGCACCGACTTGCTGCCGCAGGCCGCCCCGGATATCGCCGCGCACACCCAGGCAACATTGCAGAAGTTGGCCCAGGACCTGGCCGAGCGCGACGCCACCCTGGCCGCCGCCCAGCAGAAGACCGCAGCGCTGGATGAGGAACTGGCGCGTTTGCGTGCCGAGGTGGCGGCCGCCAAAGCCGCCAACAGCGACTCGCCAGACGCGCACGACTACAACGAGGCGCAGACGCGCGACCTGTATATCGACCTGCTGCTCAAGGAGGCCGGCTGGGCGCTGGACCAGCCGCGCGACCGGGAGTTCGAGGTGGCCGGCATGCCCAACCACCAGGGCCAGGGTTTCGTGGACTATGTCTTGTGGGGCGACGATGGCAAGCCGCTGGCGCTGGTGGAGGCCAAACGCACGCGCAAGGACAGCCGGGTCGGCCAGCAGCAGGCCAAGCTGTACGCGGACTGCCTGCAGGCCCGGTTTGGCCAGCGCCCGCTCATCTACTACACCAACGGTTACGAACACTGGTTGTGGGACGATGCGCAGTACCCGCCGCGCGCCGTGCAGGGTTTCCACAAGAAGGACGAGTTGCAGCTGCTGGTGCAGCGTCGCGAGACGCGCAAGCCGCTGGCCGGGCTGGCGATCAATGCGGCCATCGTGGAGCGCCACTACCAGCAGCGCGCCATACGCCGCATCGGCGAAACCTTCGAGCAGGACCGGCAGCGCAAGGCACTGGTGGTCATGGCCACGGGCGCCGGCAAGACCCGCACGGTGATTGCGCTGGTCGATCTGCTGATGCGTGGCAACTGGGTCAAGCGGGTGTTGTTTCTGGCCGACCGCGTGGCACTGGTCAACCAGGCGGTGAATGCCTTCAAGGCGCACCTGCCCGATGCCTCACCCGTCAACCTGGTGACGGACAAATATGCGCAGGGCCGGGTATATGTGTCCACTTACCCGACGATGATGGGGCTGATCAACGAGTCCCGGGGCGGGGAGCGGCGTTTTGGCGTGGGGCATTTCGACCTGGTTGTGGTGGACGAGGCGCACCGCTCGATCTACCAGAAGTACCGCGCCATCTTTGCCTACTTCGATGCGCTGCTGGTGGGTCTGACAGCTACGCCCAAGGACGAGATCGACCGCAATACCTATGGCCTGTTCGACCTGGAAAACGGCGTGCCCACCGATGCCTATGGGCTGGACGATGCCATCGCCGAGGGTTACCTGGTGCCGCCCAAGGCGGTGTCGGTGCCACTGAAGTTCCAGCGCGAAGGCATCCAATACGCCGAGCTCAGCGAGGACGAAAAAGCGCAATGGGAATCGCTGGACTGGGACGAAGTGGGCGGCGTACCGGACGAGGTTGACGCGGATGCGGTGAACAAATGGCTGTTCAACACCGATACCGTGGACAAGGTGCTGGAGACGCTGATGACGCGCGGGCACAAGGTGGCGGGTGGAGACCGGCTGGGCAAGACCATCGTCTTCGCCAAGAACAACGACCACGCAGAGTTCATTGCCGAACGCTTCAATGCCAACTACCCGCACTATGCCGGCCTGTTTGCGCGGGTGATCACCTTCAAGACCGAATACGCGCAAAGCCTGATCGACGACTTTTCCGGCAAGGACAAGGCGCCGCATATCGCCATCTCGGTGGACATGCTGGACACCGGCATCGATGTGCCCGAGGTGCTGAACCTGGTGTTCTTCAAGATCGTGCGTTCCAAAACCAAGTTCTGGCAGATGGTGGGTCGCGGCACGCGGCTGTGCAAAGACCTGTTCGGGCCGGAACAGCACAAGCGCGACTTCCTGATCTTCGACTTCTGCCAGAACCTGGAATATTTCAGCCAGAACCTCCCAGGCACGGACGGTTCCGTGGGGCAACCCCTGGGGCAGCGCCTGTTCAATGCGCGGCTGGAACTGGTGGCTGCATTGGACAACCTGCTTGCCGCCCAGGGGCGCCATGCACTTGAAGCCCCGCCAGCGAACAACATCCGACTGACCGAGGCCGGGATTCGCGGTGATACCGCAGGCCTGCTGCACACCATCGTGCTGGGCATGGGTACGGACAACTTTGTCGTACGGCCGCAGCGCAAATGGGTGGAGGCCTGGAGTGTGGCCGATGCCTGGAACCGGCTCGCACCAGAGCAGTTCCAGGAGATCAGTGCGCACCTGTCAGGTTTGCCGACATCGGTGCGTGATGACGATGAGGACGCCAAGCGTTTCGACCTGCTTGTGCTGCGCATCCAGCTCTGTGTTTTGCGTGCCGAGCCCGGCTTCGAGCGGCTGAAGAACCAGGCTCGCGATATTGCCGACCGCCTGTCCGAGCTGGGCAGTATTCCCGCCGTACGGGAGCAGATGCGGCTGATCGAATCGGTTGCCGCTGAAGAGTGGTGGCAGGACGTGACCATTCCCATGCTGGAGCAGGCGCGCCGGCACCTGCGCGCCCTGGTCAAGCTGCTGGACAAGACAGGGCGCAGGGTGGTCTATACCAACTTCGAAGACCAACTGGGAGTAGCCGCCGAGGTGCGCTTGCCGCTGCCCGGCAATGCGGGCGATTTCGAGCGCTTTCGCACCAAGGCGCGTGCCTTTCTGCGGGAGCATGAAGACCACATCGCTTTGCACAAGTTGCGGCGCAACCAGCCTTTGACCCAGGCCGATCTGACCGAGCTGGAGCGCATGCTGGCGGAAAGCGGTGTCGGGACGGCGCAGGACATAGACCGCGCCAAACGGGAGGCACAAGGCCTGGGTTTGTTCATCCGCGCATTGGTGGGTCTGGACCGGCAGGCAGCAACCGATGCATTGAACACGTTTCTGACCGACAAGACGCTCAGCAGCAACCAGATCGAGTTCATGCATCTGGTCGTGAACCACCTGACCGAACGCGGGTTCATGGATGCGGCACTGCTGTACGAATCGCCCTTTACCGCCTTTGCGCCACAGGGGCCCGACGGCCTGTTCACGCCCGCGCAGGTCAGCGAACTTTTTGACGTACTCGGGCATGTGAAGGCGACAGCCATGGCTGCCTGATCAAGGGCACTTGGACACACCTTGACCGCGCCCTCCCCGAAACATGCATCCTGACGCCAGAACCCTCTGGCGCGGCCCGCGCTGGACCCTCGCCGCCTTGTTGTCCCTGCTGGGCATGGTCGGGCCGTTCTCGGTCGACACCTACCTGCCGGCGTTTGCCGGTATGGCGCTCTCGCTCGACGCCTCGCCGGTGCAGATGCAGCAGACGCTGTCGGCCTACCTGTTCGGTTTTGCCTTCATGAGCCTGTTCCACGGCGCGATCTCGGACAGCTTCGGGCGCCGGCCGGTGGTGCTGTGGGGCGTGGCCATCTTCACCTTGGCGTCGGTCGGATGTGCGTTGTCGCACAGCATCGGGCAACTGATCTTCTTCCGCGTGCTGCAGGGCCTGTCCACCGGAGCCGGCATCGTGGTGTCGCGCACCGTGGTGCGCGACATGTTCGACCCTTCGCAGGCCCAGAAGGTGATGAGCCAGATCACCATCTTCTTCGGCATTGCGCCGGCGATCGCGCCCATCATCGGTGGCTGGTTGTTCGTGCTGGCGGGTTGGCACAGCATCTTCTGGTTTCTGTCCGGTGTCGGGGTGGTGCTGTGGCTGGCGAACTTCCGGTTCCTGCCCGAGACGCTGCATGCGACGCAGCGCCAGGCATTCAATGCCCGCAACCTGCTGCGCGGTTATTGGCAATTGGGGGCGGACACGCGTTTTCTGTTGCTCGCACTGGCCAGCGGTGTACCCTTCAATGGCAGTTTTCTGTATGTACTGTCGGCACCCGCTTTCCTGGGGGAACACCTGCAGTTGGCGCCCACCCAGTTTTTCTGGTTTTTCGTGATCACCATCGGCGGCATCATGTGTGG
>JANOUM010000896.1:0-2545 GCA_031416855.1 Rhodoferax sp.
GGCGCGCACGATCTCCCGGGTATCGCGCACCGCGCGCGCAATGTCGGCGCTGCCATCGGGGAAATTGGCCACTGCCGCCACCGCGATGTCCGCGGGTGCCTGGCGCCGGGCGAACGCTGCGAAGCGCGGCCAGACACACACGGCCGCCGTGTTGCCGAACCGCCCGTGGGCGCGGGCGCACAAGCTGGCGACATCGGCCTCGGTATCAGCGTCGTTCAGGCTGGTCAGGTCCAGGCAGCGCAAGGCCAGGCGCGCTGGCGCAGTCAGGTCAGGCTGGTCGGGCATCGGGTGCGTCTCCAACGGGAATCGCGCGGATCACCCCGGCCAGCAGGCCGCCGGCACGTGCACTGGCGGCCCGGGCTGCGGACAGGGTCAAGGCATGGCTGAGCGGCTCGTTGGACAGCCCGGCGGCGAAGTTGGTGATCAGCGACAGTGCCAGCACCCGCATGCCAGCGTGGCGCGCAATCAAGGTTTCGGGCACTGTGCTCATGCCCACCGCGTCCGCGCCGAGCAGCTTGAAGGCGCGGATCTCGGCCGGGGTTTCGAACTGCGGGCCGAAACACCACAGGTACACCCCTTCATGCAGGTGCACACCCATGCGCGTGGCGACCTGGCGCGCACCCAGTCGCAGGGCGCGGTCATAGGCGTCGGCCATGCCGACAAATCGCTCGGAACCGCTCTCCCCCACCAAAGGCGAGCGTTGTGGCAAGTTGATGTGGTCGGCAATCAGCATCAGGCTGCCCGACCCCATGTCGGTGTTCAGGCTGCCGGCGGCATTGGTCTGCACCAGCACCTCGCAACCCAACGCGTGCAGGCAGCGCAGCGCAAGCTTCATGCCGTCGACTGCGCCGGTTTCGTAGCCGTGTTTGCGCCCGCTCATCACCGCCACCTCCACCGCACCGATGCGCCCGAGCCGGAGTTCACCCGCGTGCCCGGCCACCGTGGCCTGCGGGAAACCCGGCAGGTCGGCATAGGCGATGCGGATCGCGTCCTGGACGTGGTCGGTCAGCCCGCCCCAGCCGGAACCCAGCACGACCGCCACGCGCGGCCGCGCCCCCGGAGCACGCGTACGCACCGCCGCAACTGCGTCGCGCAGGTCTGCCGCAGTGGCTTCGGGTGGCCGTGCAATGTTCATGGCGCTGCGAGGTGATCAGGCCCGAAACTGTGCGGCAGCAGCTGCTCGAGCGTGAAGCTGGCGCGTACCTGCTGCGGACTGGCGATCAGGATGGGGGTGTCTGGCGCCGCGAATTCGCGGATCTTCTGGCGGCAGCCGCCGCACGGGGTGACAAGGCCGCCGCCCTGCCCCACCACCAGCACCGCACGCAGCTGCGCGCCGCCGGCCAGCACCATCGCACTCAGCGCGCCGGCCTCGGCGCACGTACCTTGCGGGTAGGCGGCGTTCTCGACATTGCAGCCGGCATGGATACGGCCCTGTGCATCGAGCACCGCGGCGCCGACCGGAAACTTCGAATACGGCGCATGGGCCTGGCCCATGGCTTTCACTGCCGCAGCGAACAGCGCGTCGCGTTGTGCGTCTGTCAGGCCGGGAGCGGCAGCATGGGTCATGTGTCAGCGGTCCTTGATGTAGGGCTTGCCCAGCGCCTGCGGCGCCACGGTGCGACCGATGAAACCGGCCAGCAGGATCACCGTCAACAGGTAGGGCAGGGCCTGCACCGCCTGCACCGGAACCTCGCCAATGCCGGGCAATTGCACGCCCTGCAGCCGGATCGCCACCGCATCCAGGAAACCGAACAGCAGGCAGGCCCAAAAGGCGCCCACCGGATGCCACTTGCCGAAGATCATCGCGGCCAGGGCCATGAAGCCGCGCCCGGCGGTCATGTTGGGCACAAAGGACGCGTTTTGCGCCAGCACCAGGTAGCTGCCGGCCAGCCCGCACAACAGGCCGTTGAGCGTGAGCGCCGCATACCGCATGCGGGTGACGGACACGCCCGCCGCGTCGACCATGTGCGCGTTCTCACCGACCGCGCGCAGGCGCAGCCCGAACCGGGTCCGGAACAACAACCACCAGACCGCGGGCACCAGCGCCAGCGTGGCATAGACCATGATGTTGTGGCTCAGCAGCCCGTCGCCGATGATCGGCCCGAGCACCGGCACCCCCTTGAACCAGCCGGCCGCCTCGGGCAGCACCGCCTGCAGGCGCACCGCAGACGTGACCGGCGGCGTCTGCCCGCCCTGCGCGAACCACGCAATTCCCAACACGGCAGTCATGCCCACGGCGATGATGTTGACCGCCACGCCCGAGACCACCTGGTCGCCCCGGTGGCTGACACAGGCCAGGCCATGCAGCCACGACAACGCGACGGTGGTGCCCAGCGCCGCCAGCAGGGCCATGGTGGTGGAGCCGAACGTGACACCGGCGGCGCCGGCTGCAAACGCCGCAAACAGCATCTTGCCCTCCAGACCGATGTCGATCACGCCGGCGCGTTCCGACAACAGCCCGGCAAGCGCACACAGGATCAGCGGCGTGGACACCCGCAGGGTGGACGCCAGCAGGGCACCGATCAGCGCATCATCCACGGGCGGG
>JANOUM010000897.1:0-1569 GCA_031416855.1 Rhodoferax sp.
GCGCATGGGATGAGGGCCCAGAGCCGGTCCCGTTCGGGCGTAGATGGGTGTGCAGGGTGGGTCAACAAGTCCTTCGATCCGGTCATGGCTGAAGGCCCATTCTAAAATCCGGCCAGCACCCCCCCTGGTTTGACCGCCCGAGGGGGATCGGCATGTCCGCCTGATGGTTCCCTCCGGCCCCCGGCCCCGTTCATGGATCTACCCAAACTCTCGCCCGGCAAGCGCTTCACCTTGCCCCGCCCTGTCGGCTCCGCCGACGCCATGCAGTTGGCGCAGTTGGCGCAGCGCGACAAGGCCGCACACCGCCCGACGGCAGTCGTGACTGCCAGCGCCGCAGACGCGCAGCGCCTGCTCGAGGAGATCGCCTTCTTCGCGCCCAACGTGCGCTGTGCACTGTTCCCGGATTGGGAGACGCTGCCGTACGACACGTTTTCGCCGCACCAGGACCTGATCAGCGAGCGCCTGGCAACCTTGTGGCGCATCTCGCAACGCGACCGCGAGACCGGCGCCGATCTCGTGCTGGTGCCTGCCACGACGGCGCTCTACCGGCTGGCACCGCCCGCCTTCCTGGCTGGCTACACCTTTCACTTCAAGGTGCGCCAGAAACTCGACGAGGCCCGCCTGCGGGCACAACTGACCCTGGCTGGCTACAGCCACGTGAGCCAGGTGGTGAGTCCGGGCGAATACGCGGTGCGCGGCAGCCTGATCGACCTGTTTCCCATGGGATCCCCGGTGCCCTACCGCGTGGACCTGTTCGATGACGAGATCGACAGCATCCGCACCTTCGACCCGGACACCCAGCGCAGCCTGTACCCGGTGCCGGAAGCACGCCTGTTGCCGGGGCGCGAGTTCCCGATGGACGACGACGCGCGTGCACGGTTTCGCAGCCGCTGGCGCGAGCTGCTCGAAGGCGACCCGACCAAGAGCCGCATCTACAAGGACATGGGGGCAGGTGTGGCGACGGCTGGCATCGAGTACTACCTGCCGCTGTTCTTCGAGGATACCGCCACCGTGTTCGACTACCTCGGCCCGGACGCAACCCTGGTGCTGCACGGCGACCTCGAAGGCGCTTTCGCGCATTTTTGGCAGGACACCAAGGACCGCTATCGCCTGGTACAGGGCGACCCGGAGCGCCCCACCCTGCCGCCAGCGGCCCTGTTCCTGAGTGCGGAGCAGTTTTATGCACGGGCCAACGACTACGCGCAGCTGGCCCTGCGTTCGCCGTCAACCGACGTAGCCGAAACCAACCAGTACCAAAACATCTGGGCCAGCCTGCCGGTGTTGACGGTCGTGCGTGGCGCCGACGACCCACTGACTCGCCTCAAACAGCATCTCCACGCGAGCAGTCACCGTGTGCTCGTCCTCGCCGAGAGTGAAGGCCGGCGCGAAAGCCTGCTCGACTTCCTGCGCGCCAGCGCGCTGGACCCGACCCGTTTCGACTCGTTGGCCGAGTTCAAGGCCAGCGACGAGAAGATCGGCCTGGCCACGGCGGCATTGATGAGCGGCTTCAGCTGGCTCGAGCAAGGCATCGACTTTGTCACCGAGACCGAGCTGTTCGCCGCCGGCCCG
>JANOUM010000898.1:0-11686 GCA_031416855.1 Rhodoferax sp.
GTCGATTTCATCGATGAAGATGATGCACGGCGCGTTCTTTTTTGCGTTGTCGAACATGTCGCGCACCCGGGCTGCACCGACACCGACGAACATTTCCACGAAGTCCGAACCGGCGATCGAGAAGAACGGAACCTTGGCTTCACCGGCGATGCCCTTGGCCAACAAGGTCTTGCCGGTCCCCGGAGGGCCTACCAGCAGCAATCCGCGCGGAATGCGCCCGCCGAGCTTCTGGAAGCGCTGCGGATCCTTGAGAAAATCGACCACCTCCTTCACTTCTTCCTTGGCCTCGTCGCAGCCGGCGACATCGGCAAAGGTGATCTGGTTGGTGTTTTCGTCGAGCATGCGGGCCTTGCTCTTGCCAAAACTGAAGGCGCCGCCCTTCCCGCCACCCTGCATTTGCCGCATGAAATAGACCCAGACGCCGATCAGGAGCAGCATCGGGCCCCAGCTGACCAGCAGCGTCATGAGCAGGGAGCTCTCCTCGCGCGCCTTGACATCGAACTTGACGCCGTTGGCGATCAGGTCACCGACCAGGCCGCGGTCGAGGTAGGTGGCTGTGGTGCGCACCTTGCGGTCGTCGTTGGTGGTGGCGATGATCTCGGTGCCGCCCTGACCTTCCTGGATGACGGCGCTCTTGATGCGCTTGCCACGCACCTCCTCAAGGAAGTCCGAATAACCCAGGTACCCCGCGTTGGCGGTGCCCCGGGTGTCGAACTGCTTGAACACAGTGAACAACACCAAGGCGATAACGAGCCAGACGGCTACTTTTGAAAACCACTGATTATTCAAGCGGGGCTCCGATCCTGGGGCGACTGTGACAACTAGGCATACCTGCGCCCCATTTTAGGCGTTTCAAGGCGTCCACCATCCAAAAAACATGCTGTCAACCCAGTCCGGGCAAGGGGATTCGCCGGTTGGGCAAACTCTTGAGGCGCTCAATCGGCTGGTGCGGGCGCGGGCTTGAGCCCGATACCCACCAAAAAGGTCTCGGAGGACTTGTCCCGGGATGCCTTGGGTTTGATCGGCTTGACCACCAGGAATGACTCCTTGAACAGCTTCACCAGCTGGCTGTAACCGCTGCCGTGGAACACCTTGACGACCAGGGCGCCCTGCGGTTTCATGTGCGCCTGGCTGAATTCCAGCGCGAGTTCCACCAGGTGCGAAATGCGTGCCGCGTCGGCCGACTCGATGCCTGACAGGTTGGGGGCCATGTCCGACACCACGGCATCGGCCAACCGCCCGCCCATGGCGTGCGCGAGTTGTGCGAGCATGTCGGGCTCGCGGAAGTCGCCCTGCACGAATTGCACCCCTTCGACCGGCTCCATGGGAAGGATGTCCAGCGCGATGATCGTGCCATTGAGTTCGCCTACCGCGGCGCCCCCCCCTACGGCGGTCTTCGGGGACAGGCGGTTGCGCACGTACTGGCTCCAGGCGCCGGGCGCCGAGCCGAGGTCCACGATCAGGTCACCCGGCTTGATCAGGTGCAGGGCCTCGTCGATCTCCTTCAGCTTGTAGGCAGCGCGCGCGCGGTAGCCCTCCCGCTTGGCCAGTTTGACGTAGGGATCGTTGACATGGTCGTTGAGCCAGGCCCGGTTGACCTTCTTGCTTTTGGTTCGCGTTTTCATTGCATCGATAATAGGGCGATGCCCCAGATTCAACTATCTCCCGCCCAGCGCAAGGAACACCGTTCGCTGGCCCACCATCTCGACCCGGTTGTCATGGTTGGCTCCGATGGCCTGACCGACCCGGTCAAAAAGGAAATTTCCGGTGCGCTCGACGCCCATGGGCTGATCAAGGTCCGCGTCTTCTCCGACGACCGCGTTGCCCGCGAAGCCATGTTCCAGGCCTTGTCCGAGGAACTCGGCGCCGCCCCGATCCAGCATATCGGCAAGCTGCTGGTGCTCTGGCGGCCCATGCCCGCCAAGGAGCGTGCGCCGGATGAAGACAAGCTGCCCGGCCCGCGGGACGTCAAGATCCTCAAGTACAGCAAGCGCGGCGGCCAGCGCCCGGAAGTCCGCACCCTGCGGGTACTCGGTAATCAGCGGCTCACGCCCGGCGGCCAGATCAAGCGTGCCAAACCCAAAAAAGTCAGCATCAAAAAGCGCAATCAGGGCTGATCGCGCACCGCCGGGCGCACCAGACACCAGAAACTGGCCGCGGCGCAAACCCACTGCACCACATACATCGCGGTCCCCACGCTGTGCCACAGGCGAAGGTTGTCGCGCACAACGATGTGCGGAACCACCGCAAACTGCACCAGCAAGGCCATGACGACGCCGCCCAGCACGAAGGGGGTTGCAGTTTGGGCACGCCGGCCCAGATCCGGGCTGCGCGGGGCGCGAGACGCCAGCAGCAAAAGCAGGCCCAGGACAGTCGACACCCCGGTTTGAACCTCGAACAGCCGGGCGGCCATGGTTCCTGCCTGCGCCGGCGTCGCCAGAGTGGCAAACAGCAGGGGCACGACCCCGAACCCCAGCGTGGTCAGGCTGCCCCACCACAATGCTGCAACCCAGACCGGCCAGGCCATGTTGTACTCAAAGATAGTGGACGGCGACGATCGCGTAATGCCGTATGCCGCCCGGCGCGACCACCTCGGCGGTGTCGCCCTCTTCCTTGCCGATCAGCGCTCTGGCGATCGGGCTGCTGATGTTGACCAGGCCGAGCTTCAGGTCGGCTTCGTCTTGGCCGACGATCTGGTACCTGACGACTTCACCAGATGCCTCGTCCTCGAGTTCGACGGTGGAGCCAAACACCACCCGGCCACCGGCCTCGAGTGTGGTCGGGTCGATGACCTGGGCCATCGACAGCTTGCTCTCCACCTCCTGGATGCGGCCTTCGATGAAACCCTGGCGGTCTTTGGCGGCTTCGTATTCGGCATTTTCACTCAGGTCACCCTGCGCACGGGCTTCGGCGATGGCGTTGATGACCCACGGGCGGTCCACCGTCTTGAGTCGGTGCAGTTCTGACTTGAGCTTATCGGCGCCGCGCAGGGTGATGGGAATGGTTGCCATGGAACTGGATCGGGAAAAATGGTACCGGCACAGTCCCGCGCGAACACGCGGAACCCGACCCGGCGGGGAGAGCGGATTATGCCGCGAGTTCGCGGTGCAATTCCTGGACCGACACCACGTCGAGCTTGTCCAGGTACTTCATGCCCTCGACTGCCGCTTCGGCGCCGGCAATCGTGGTGAAGGTCGTGACCCGAGCCAACAGGGCGGAGGTACGGATCTGCCGCGAATCGGTAATCGCGTTGCGGCGCTCCTCTACCGAGTTGACGACCAGCGTGATCTCGTTGTTCTTGATCATGTCGACGATATGGGGCCGGCCTTCGGTCACTTTGTTGACGACCTGGCAGGCGATGCCTGCCGCGGCTATGGCGGCGGCGGTTCCCTTGGTGGCAACGATCTCTAACCCCAGGGCCTGGAGACCGGATGCGACGCGCACGGCACGCACCTTGTCACTCTGCTTGACGGAAATAAAGGCCTTGCCGGAGCGCGGCAGCTTGGTGCCCGCGCCAAGTTGCGACTTCACGAACGCTTCGCCAAAGGTCTTGCCCACGCCCATCACCTCGCCGGTGGACTTCATTTCGGGGCCGAGGATCGTATCCACACCGGGGAACTTGACGAACGGGAACACCGCCTCCTTGACACTGAAATACGGCGGCAACACCTCGGCACCGATACCCTGCGCGTCGAGTGTCTGGCCCACCATGCAACGTGCCGCCACCTTAGCCAGCTGGATACCGGTCGCCTTGCTGACGAAAGGCACCGTGCGTGACGCACGCGGGTTCACCTCCAGCACGAAGATGGTGTCGCGCTCTACGCCCTGATCGTCCCGCAGTTGCTGGATAGCGAACTGCACGTTCATCAATCCCACAACGTTCAGGGCGCGCGCCATCGCTGCGGTCTGCAATTTAAGCTCCGCCACCGTGGCAGCGCTCAGCGAGTACGGCGGCAAGGAGCACGCGGAATCACCGCTGTGCACACCGGCCTGCTCGATATGTTCCATCACCCCGCCTATGAAGACCCGCTCGCCGTCACACACCGCATCGACGTCGCATTCGATCGCGTCGTTGAGGAAGCGATCCAGCAGCACCGGCGAGTCGTGCGACACCTTCACGGCCTCGCGCATGTAGCGCTCCAGGTCGCGCTGTTCGTGCACGATCTCCATGGCCCGCCCGCCCAGCACATAACTCGGACGCACCACCAGGGGATAACCGAGTGCGGCGGCCCTTTCGAGTGCCTCTGATTCGGTGCGCGCGGTGGCATTGGGCGGCTGGCGCAGGCCCAGGCCATGCAACAGCTGCTGGAACCGTTCGCGGTCTTCCGCGGCGTCGATCATGTCGGGGCTGGTGCCGATGATCGGCACGCCGTTCGCCTCCAGGTCCAGCGCCAGCTTCAGCGGCGTCTGCCCGCCGTACTGGACGATCACACCCAGCGGCTTTTCCTTGTCGACGATCTCAAGCACGTCTTCCAGCGTGAGGGGCTCGAAGTACAGGCGGTCGCTGGTGTCGTAGTCGGTCGAGACGGTCTCCGGGTTGCAGTTGACCATGATGGTCTCGTAGCCGTCCTCGCGCATGGCAAGGGCGGCGTGCACGCAGCAGTAGTCGAACTCGATGCCCTGCCCGATCCGGTTCGGCCCGCCGCCCAGCACCAAGATCTTCTTGCGGTCGGTGGGTTGCGCCTCGCACTCGTCCTCGTAGGTCGAGTACAGGTAGGCTGTGTTGGTCGGAAATTCGGCAGCACAGGTATCGACGCGTTTGTACACCGGCCGCACGCCCAGCGAACGGCGCAGCTCGCGGATCACCTTGTCGGTGGTCTTGAGCTGGCGCGCGAGACGGCGGTCGGAGAACCCCTTTTTCTTGAGGGCACGCAGCGTGGTCGCGTCGAGCACATCGAGCGTCTTGGTTTCGAGCTCCAGCTCGATCTGGACGATTTCCTCGATCTGCACCAGGAACCAGGGGTCGATCTTCGTCAACGCAAAAACCTCGTCCACCGTCATGCCCTGGGCAAATGCGTCACCCACGTACCAGATGCGCTCCGGGCCGGGTTCTCCCAGCTCCTTCTCGAGCACCTCCCGGTCCTGCGTCTTCTCGTTCATGCCGTCGACGCCAACCTCCAGCCCGCGCAGGGCCTTCTGGAACGACTCCTGAAACGTGCGGCCGATGGCCATCACCTCGCCGACCGACTTCATCTGGGTCGTCCGCCGTGAGTCGGCGGCCGGGAACTTCTCGAATGCGAAACGCGGAATCTTGGTCACCACGTAGTCGATGCTGGGCTCGAAACTCGCAGGCGTCGCACCACCGGTGATCTCGTTGCGCAGTTCATCCAGCAGGTAACCCACTGCCAGCTTGGCGGCGATCTTGGCGATCGGAAACCCGGTGGCCTTGGATGCCAGCGCAGAAGAGCGGCTGACACGCGGGTTCATCTCGATCACGACCATCCGGCCATCGGCCGGGTTGATCGCGAATTGCACATTCGAGCCGCCGGTGTCAACACCGATCTCGCGCAGCACCGCCAGCGAGGCATTGCGCAGGATCTGGTACTCGCGGTCAGTCAGCGTCTGGGCCGGCGCCACGGTGATCGAGTCCCCGGTATGCACACCCATCGGATCGAGGTTTTCGATGGAACAGACGATGATGCAATTGTCCGCCTTGTCGCGCACCACCTCCATCTCGAATTCCTTCCAGCCCAGCAGCGACTCCTCGATCAGGAGTTCGTTCGTCGGCGAGGCCTCGAGGCCGCGTTTGCAGATGGTCTCGAACTCCTCGGAGTTGTAGGCAATCCCGCCACCCGTGCCACCCAGCGTGAAACTGGGCCGGATCACGGTCGGGAACCCGAGCGTCTTCTGTGCGACCCAGGCCTCGTCCATGTTGTGGGCGATGCCCGAGCGCGCCGAAGCCAGGCCGATGCGGGTCATCGCCTGCTTGAACTTGAGCCGGTCCTCGGCCTTGTCGATCGCCTCCGGGCTGGCACCGATCAGTTCGACTTGGTAACGCTCAAGTACGCCATGGCGCCAGAGGTCAAGTGCGCAATTGAGCGCTGTCTGCCCGCCCATGGTCGGCAGGATCGCGTCCGGCCGTTCCTTGTCGATGATCTTCTCGACCGTCTGCCAGGTGATCGGCTCGATGTAGGTCACGTCGGCCGTGTCCGGGTCGGTCATGATCGTGGCCGGGTTGCTGTTGATCAGGATGACCCTGAAGCCCTCTTCACGCAGTGCCTTGCACGCCTGCACCCCCGAATAGTCGAATTCACAGGCCTGGCCGATGATGATCGGCCCGGCGCCGATGATCAGGACGCTCTTGATGTCTGTGCGCTTAGGCATGTTCACTCCGGCTCGGCTGTTCCATCAGGGCGACAAAGCGCTCGAAAAGGTAGGCAATATCATGCGGCCCGGGCGACGCCTCTGGATGTCCCTGGAAGCAGAAGGCGGGCCGGTCAGTGCGCGCCAGGCCCTGCAGCGTGCCGTCGAACAGGCTGACGTGGGTTGCACGCAGATTGGCCGGCAGGCTGGATTCGTCCACCGCGAAACCATGATTCTGGCTGGTGATGCTGACACGCCCGGTGTCGAGATCCTTGACCGGATGGTTGGCGCCATGGTGGCCGAACTTCATCTTGAACGTGCGCGCGCCCGATGCCAGGGCGAGGATCTGGTGCCCCAGACAGATGCCGAACGTCGGCAGACCGGTATCCAGCAGTGCACGCACCGCCTGGATCGCATAACTGCAGGGCTCGGGGTCCCCCGGCCCGTTGGACAGGAAGATCCCGTCGGGGCGCAGCGCCAGCACATCGGCGGCCGGGGTTTGTGCCGGCACGACGGTGACACGGCAACCGCGCTGTGTGAGCATGCGCAGGATGTTGCGCTTGACACCGAAATCGTAGGCGACCACATGGAAGCGCGCGTTGTGCAGGGTACCGAAGCCCGGCCCGGCCCCGTCCTGTGGGCCGGCGAGGGACCATTCCGTCTCGGACCACGCATAGGGCTTGGCGACCGAGACCACGCGAGCCAGGTCAAGGCCAACCATCGACGGAGCACCCCGCGCAAGGGACAGGGCACGATCAATCGCGGCCTGGTCTGGCGATTCGCCACGGTTCAAGGTCAGGATGCAGCCGTTTTGCGCGCCCTGGCTGCGCAGTCGGCGCGTCAGCTTGCGGGTATCCAGGTTGGCGATGGCCACGGTGCCGCTCGACTGCAGGTACTCTGCCAGCGTGGCCTGCGACCGGAAGTTGGACGCCACCAGGGGCAGGTCCTTGATGATCAGTCCGGCGGCCTGTACACGCTCCGACTCGCAGTCCTGGTCATTGGTGCCGTAGTTGCCGATGTGCGGGTAGGTCAGGGTGACGATCTGCTGGCAATAGCTGGGGTCGGTCAGGATTTCCTGGTAGCCCGTCATCGAGGTGTTGAAGACGACTTCGCCAACACAGGAGCCCGGGGCGCCAACGGAATCGCCGAAGTGGACCGTGCCGTCTGCGAGCGCCAGGATGGCGGGAGGTTTGTTTCCCTTGAGAGACAAGAGCACTGGGATCTCCGGATAGGTTACGGGTGCGCCCAGGCATCCACAAGACCAGACTCCTGGCTGCTGCACTTCAAGGGGAAATCGACTTGAGAAATCGCTCGGGGCGTCTGCCTGCTGGACAGCCCGCCATTATAGCCAGCGGCCCTTGCCCCTCCGCTTGCTGGGCACGGCTACTGCAGCGCTACCAGGCCACTGGCGTACAGGCAGATCGCGGCGGCGGCGGCCCCGTTCAGAGACTCCCCACCCCCTGGCTGGGGAATGCGCACCGAAACACCGGCATGCTGCATCAACGCGGGGTCAACGCCCTGGCCTTCGTGCCCGAATACCCACGCGCAGGGCCGCGGCAAGCGCGTGTGATGCAGGTCGGCGCCGTGGTGCGAACTGGTCACCACCAGAGGCAGGCCGGTCGCCAGCACGGTGGATATGCCCAGCCCCTCCGCCAGGTCGAGGCCAAAGTGTGCGCCCATGCCGGCGCGCAGGACCTTGGGCGACCACAGCCCCGCCGTTCCTTGCAGGGCCAGCACCTGCAGAAATCCGAATGCCGCGGCACTGCGCAGGATCGAGCCGACATTGCCCGCATCCTGGATACGGTCCAGTACCACCGTGGCGCATCCGGCGCGGGCCTCGACCGGCTCGGGAAGATCCATCACGAAGCCGACCCGCGCCGGCGAATCGAGACCGCTGATGCCGTCAAACAGCGCGTCGGTGAGCACCACCGTGCGCGCCGCGGCCTGCGTCCACAAGGGCGGCACCCGCGACAGATGCGACTGCGCCACCACCAGGCTGCTGGGGCGCAGTTTGTGCTCCATCGCGGCGTGACACAGGTGCTCGCCCTCGATCCAGAACTGGCCCTGCTTGCGGTAGGCCGTGCCATGTTCGGACAAGCGGCGCAATTGCTTGACCAACGGGTTGTCGCGCGACACCACGTGCACTGACGGTGTACGCCCGGTGTCAACCATCACAACACCTCGGCCACTGGCGCAAAAGTTCGCCGGTGCTCGGGACAGGCACCATGGCTGCGCAGCGCCGCCAGGTGCTGAACGGTGCCATAACCCTTGTGTGCATCAAAGCCGTACTGCGGGTAGTGCTGGTGCACCTGCGCGCACCAGCGATCGCGGTGCACCTTGGCAAGAATGGATGCCGCCGAGATGCTCGGCACCAGCGCATCACCCTTTACGATGGATTCGGCCGGGACGTCGAGAACCGGCAACCGGTTGCCATCCACCAGCACTTTGAGCGGCCGCAGCCGCAGGCCCGCAACCGCGCGCTGCATCGCCAGCAGTGTCGCCTGCAGGATATTGAGCCGGTCGATCTCTTCGACGCTGGCCTGCGCGATCGAGCAGCACAGGGCATGCGCCCAGATCTGGTCGAACAGCCGCTCGCGATGGGCCGGGCTCAATTTCTTGGAGTCCGCCAGCCCGACGATCTGATGGCGGTCGTCCAGGATGACGGCGGCCGCTACCACCGGCCCTGCAAGCGGACCGCGACCGGCCTCATCGACCCCGGCGACCAGGCCTCCCCGGCCCCAGTCGAAATTGGCCTGCTCAGCCGCGGTGAAGCAATTGTGCGATCGCATCGGTGGCCAGGCGCGCGGTGTCCCGCAACAGGTCTGCATGGAGTTGGTCAAAGCGCCGCGCGAGTGCGTCGACCCGGCGCGGGTCGTCGAGCCAGAGCGCGACCTGGGCCGCCATGGCTACTGGAGTCGCCGCATCCTGGAGCAATTCGGGCACGACAAACTCACGGCACAGGATATTGGGCAGTCCGACCCAGGGCTGCAGGCGCTGCCGGCGCATGATCTGCCATGACAACCAGTGCATGTTGTAGGCAATCACCATCGGCCGCTTGAACAAAGCGGCCTCGAGCGTGGCAGTGCCACTGGCGATCAGGGTCACGTCGCAGGCCGCCAGCGCCAGGTGGGACTGGCCCGAGAGGATCTGCACATGGCCAGCCAGACCCGACGCCTGCACCAAGCGCGTCAGGGCCGGCAGCAGCGCCGGAACCGCTGGCAGCACGAACTTCAGCGCCGGCCGCTGGCGATGCAACAGCGCCGCAGTGTCGAGGAACCGGCGTGCCAGGTACCGGATCTCCGAGACCCGGCTGCCCGGCAGCAAGGCCACCACCTGGGCCTGCGGTGCAAGGCCCAAGGTCTGCCTGGCGCCGGCTCGGTCGGCGTGCATCGGAATCACACCCGCCAGCGGGTGCCCGACGTAGGTCGCCGCGACCCCATGGGCCTGCAGCAATGCAGGCTCGAACGGGAACAAGCACAACACATGGTCGGCGCTGGCCCGGATCCGTGCCAGCCGCTTGGCCCGCCAGGCCCAGACCGATGGACTCACAAAATGGACCGTCCTGATGCCCGCGTGTTTCAAGTCGCGCTCGAGATCGAGGTTGAAATCCGGCGCATCCACACCGATGAAAATGTCGGGCGCATCACGCAGCAGGCGTTGTTTCAACTGCCGCCGAATCGCCACGATCCCGCGGTAGTGGCGCAGCACTTCCACGTAGCCGCGCACCGCCAGGGTGTCGCTGGGCCACCAGGCGTCAAAGCCATGCGCGGCCATGGAAGGGCCACCGATCCCGCCGGCAGTCAGTGTCGGCCAGCGCGCCTGCAGGCCGTCCATCAGCAGCCCGGCCAGCAGGTCCCCGGATGCCTCGCCCGCAACCATGGCAACGCGAGGCCATCGGCGCGCGTGAGACGTCCCGTCAGCCGCCTGGTCCTCCAGAGTCATCGAATCACCGTACGATGCCGCGACCCGAGGCGACCTGGTCGAGAAACGACAGCATGCCCTGCACGTCACCGGCCGAGTCGGGAAACTCCTGCGCCAGTTGCCCGATGCGGTCGCGCGCCTCGGATAGCGGCAGATTGTCGCGATACAAGGCCTTGTGCATCGCCTTGACACAGGCGATGCGATCGTCGGAAAAGCCGCGCCGGCGCAGCCCTTCGAAGTTCATGGAGCGGGCCGCCGCTGGCTGGCCCTGGCACATCACGTAGGGCGGCAGATCTGCAAACAGCAAGGAGCACATCGCCGTCAAGCTGTGCGCGCCGATCCGGACGAACTGGTGCACCACCGTGAACCCGCCCAGTATGGCCCAGTCACCCACCTGCACGTGGCCGGCCAGTTGGGAGTTGTTGGCGAAGATGGTGTTGCTGCCGACCTGGCAATCGTGCGCCAGATGCACGTAGGCCATGATCCAGTTGTCGTCGGCCACACGGGTAACACCCGAGCCACCGGGGGAGCCGATGTTGAAGGTGCAGAACTCGCGGATGGTATTGCGGTGTCCGATGACCAGTTCGCAGGGCTCGCCCGCGTATTTCTTGTCCTGCGGCACGGCACCCAGCGAGTTGAACTGGAAGATGCGGTTGTCGCGCCCGATCGTGGTGTGCCCTTCGAGCACGCAGTGTGCGCCGATCGTGGTACCGGCATCCACCCGCACGTGCGGACCGATGACCGCGTAGGGGCCGACCATGACCGTGCCATCGAGCTCCGCGTTCGGATCGATTACGGCTGTTGGATGGATCTTTTGCACTGTCACGGCGGTGCCCCGTCGCTCAGGCGATGGTGCGCATGGTGCAGATCAACTCCGCCTCAACCGCCAGTTCTTCCCCCACCATCGCATGCGCCTTGAACTTGAAAATGCCGGAACGCATGCGCAGGAGTTGCACGTGCAGCATCAGCTGGTCGCCCGGTTCGACCGGGCGCTTGAACCGCGCGCCATCGATGCCGGCGAAGTAATACACGGTCTTGTCATCGGGCGTGACGCCCAGCGTGTCGAACGCGAGCAGCCCGGCCGCCTGGGCCAGGGCCTCCAGCATCAACACGCCCGGCATCACTGGCCGATGCGGAAAGTGCCCGGTGAAGAACGGCTCGTTCATGGTCACGTTCTTCAGCGCCTTGATCCTCTTGCCGGTCTCGATTTCCAGCACCCGGTCAACGAGCAGGAACGGAAAACGGTGCGGAAGCTGCTTCAGGATTTGGTGGATGTCCATCATGGCTTGGTGGTCGATTGGTTGCTGAGTCTTTCGAGCGCCAGCAGGCGCGAGCGCAGGTCGTGCAGGCGCTTGAGCGCTGCGGCGTTCTTCTCCCACTTCGAATTGTCGTCGATCGGAAACAAGCCGCTGTAGTGGCCCGGCTTGAGGATCGAGCGGGTCACCACCGACGCCGCAGAGAT
>JANOUM010000899.1:0-2643 GCA_031416855.1 Rhodoferax sp.
TGCGCGATTACCTGACCGACCTGTTCCCGATCATGGAGCTGGGCACCAGCGCCAAGATGTTGTCCATCGTGCCCCTGATGGCCGGTGGCGGCATGTACGAGACCGGCGCCGGCGGCTCCGCGCCCAAACACGTGCAGCAACTGGTGGAAGAAAACCACCTGCGCTGGGACTCACTGGGCGAATTCCTGGCGCTCGCGGTGTCGCTGGAAGACGTGGGCATCAAGAGCGGCAACGAACGCGCCAAGATCCTCGCCCGCACGCTCGATGCCGCCACCGGCCAACTGCTGGACAACAACAAGGGTCCGTCGCCCAAGACCGGCCAGATCGACAACCGCGGCAGCCAGTTCTACCTGGCGATGTACTGGGCCCAGGCCCTGGCCGCGCAGGCGGACGATGCCGCACTGGCGGCCCATTTCGCGCCACTGGCCAAGGCGCTGACCGACAACGAGCAGAAGATCATGGACGAGTTCAAGGCGGTGCAGGGCGCGCCGGCGGACATCGGTGGTTATTACCTGGCCGATCCGGCGAAGGTCACCGCCATCATGCGGCCCAGTGCCACGTTCAACGCGGCGATGGCCGGCGCTTCGGCGTGAGCCTGCGGCAGACGCTGCCGTCGCCCGTCGGGCCGCGGGCACGGGTTGCGCCCGTGCCAGCCGCAGTGTTCAGGCCTGCGGCCCACGGCACCGCAACAGGTCGCTGTGCGCTAAGGGCAATGGAAATTGCCGATATACCGTTGTCATGCCGGACTTGATGAGCCTGCCCCGGACTTCGATCCGGGGGCACCCATGCAGCCCTGGTGCACTGGATTGCGGATAGAGTCCGCAATGACAAGTGGTGAGGCAACTGGTACTTTCGGAATTTCTGTTTCCCTAACGCCACCATGATGGTCATGGCCGAGCGGGCGCGCAGCAACACCCGCAGCGGCGTCAGGCCGTGGCTGCGGCCGCCTGCAGTGCAAGATCATGTTCGGCAGCGACTACCCGAGCCTGCCATATGAGCGCATCCTGCGCGAGTGGCGCGAACTAGGCTACAAGGACGAGGTGATGGAGAAGATCATGCACGGCAACGCGGAGCGCGTGTTGGGGCTGTGAGGTCGACGCACGGATAGTTGCGCGACCACTGATTGCATGCATGGCAACGCAGGGCCCGTGTTGGGGATGTGTGGGCTGGCTCTGATTGATCTTCGTCCGCCCTTGTTCACGCGTGTGCTTTTGGCGGCCCGGCGAGGCAGGGAGGGTGGCTACGCGAATAGTCCCCCGCCCCAGCCTCTCCGGCAGCGAGTGTGGCGGGTATTCGGATGTCGACCACCCAGCACGTTTGCAGGATCGGCGCTGTGATGCGCTCGCGTCGCTGGAACGCCCACCACATGCGCAGGATCAGGCCGGTGGTGCGCTTGGCGCAGCGGCATAAAGGAGGAGTCGTCGGCCCTAAGCCGACACGGGGGACAGCCGCGGAGCCAAGCGCACCGGCGGCTTGATCCCGAAAGCCCGCAATGAGCGCGGTACTCGTCCGGAAACCCGGTCGAGAACGTGCCCCATGTCCGATACTTTGAACACCCGAAACTCCAATTCGACGAAGGGAAATCAAATGGAACAAGTCCTGCTGGAAGAACGCCCCGCCGATGGCGTGGTCGTGGTGCGATTGCACCGGCCCGCAGTGCTCAACGCACTGAATCTGGCGCTGCGCCAGGCCTTGGCCGAGGCTTTCACGCGCCTGGACGCCGACCCGTCGGTGCGCGTGATCGTGCTGGCCGGCGGCCAGCGCGCCTTTTGCGCCGGGGCCGACCTCAACGAATATGTCGATGCGTCACCCAGCGGGATCATCGCGCGCCAGATGGACCGCCTGTGGGGCGCCATCAGTGGTTGTCGCAAGCCAGTGATCGCCGCGGTGCGGGGCCATGCGCTGGGCGGCGGCTGCGAGCTGGCCATGCATGCGGACATCCTGGTCGCCGGCGACGGTGCGCGTTTCGGCCAGCCCGAGGTACTGGTGGGCATCATGCCCGGCGGCGGCGCCACCCAGCGCCTGACCCGTGCGGTCGGCAAGTTCCGCGCGATGAAGCTGCTGCTGATCGGCAACCCGATTGCCGCGTCCGAAGCGCTGGCCATGGGTCTGGTCAGCGAGCTCGTGCCGGATGCCGAGGTCGAAGCCCGCGCACTGGCGCTCGCCGCGCAGCTCGCCCAGGGTCCGCAGCAGGCGATCCGCTTCATCAAGGAGGCCGTGATCGAAGGCATGAACCTGCCGTTGGACCAGGCCCTGCAATTCGAACGCAAGTCGTTCCAGCTGCTGTTCGATACCAAGGACAAGACCGAGGGCATGCGTGCCCGGCTGGACAAACGCCCGGCGCGGTTCGGACCGGACTGACGGATTCGCCGCCCGGGGATGGGCTCAACCCAACGCGCGCACAAACCGCAGGATCGGCCCGCTCACCGAGTCGTCATCGGTGCCGATCGAGAACGCCTGTGAAAAGTGGTTGTGCTCGCGCACCATGAGCAATTCGGGCGCGAAGCCGTGGCGGCTCACCAGCCGCGCAAACAACTCGCCGGCCTGCACTTGCATCTGGATGAGGTCGCGCTCGGCGAAACTGATCAGCAGCGGGAACGGTGCCGCATCGACATGGTCGACGATGCTGGCACCATCCCAGCT
>JANOUM010000900.1:0-8131 GCA_031416855.1 Rhodoferax sp.
CGGCGCTGATCGGCATGCCCGCCTCGTACCGGCTCGACGCCCTGGTATTCGCGGCCGGTGAACCCAGCTGGCGCGAAGTGCTGGTGGCCGGCGAGGTGGTGTTGCGCGACGGTCGACATGCACAACAAGACGCGATCACCACGCGTTACCGAGAAGTCATGGAAGCCCTGTGGGCAGCGACCTGAGGCACAGAAGGCCGCGGATGCCACGGGCCCCCACGCCACACCAGCAAGCGCAGGGCACTGGACATCTGCCACGGGTGCTCGAGGGGCCCTTCGACAAGCTCAGGGCGAACGGGGCTTAAGTAGGTGCCATTCGGATTAACATACCCTGAAGCAGGCCGCTGTCCAATGTCGGGCCGCACACCGCTTCAACCGTGAGGGCCATCCATGTTTCCTGAATACCGCGATCTGATCACGCAGCTCAAGACCTCCGACCACCACTTCTCGCGCCTGTTCGAGAAACACAACACGCTGGACCACCGGATCCGGAACATGGAGTCGCGCATCGAGCCCGCGAGCCACGGGGACATCGAGACACTGAAGAAGGAAAAACTGCTTATCAAGGACCAGCTGTACCTGATTCTCAAGAAGGCCGGCAGCCCGGCCTGACCGGTAGCGGGGACGCTTGCGGGATCTCCCGCCTGCCTGCGCCGTCAGCCAAAGCGGACGACACCCGATTACGGCATTTCCCTGTATCGCGCCAACCAGCGCCGCAGCGGCGCCACCATGACCATGTGCAGGCTGACCACCGTGACGCCCAGCAACACCACCAGCGCACCGGCGACGAACTGCGGCTCCAGCGGCTCGCCCAGCAACAGCGCGCCCAGCACCACGCCAAGGACCGGTGTGAGAAAGGTGAAAACACCCAGCCGGGACGCGAGGTAGTGGCGCAACAGCCAGAACCAGGCCAGCAGGCTGGCAAACGACATGATGAAGGTCTGGTACATGAGGCTGGCCCACACCAGGGGCGTCGGATGAAAGTAGGTCTGGCCCGACAGCACCGCAGCCGGCAATAGCAAGAAGAAGGCGCCGGCCAGCTGGTAGAGGATGGTCTGGTTGGGCGCCGCGTCCGAAAGGCGGGTGGTGCGGATGGCGACCGTGGTCGCCCCCCATGCAGCACCACCGGCCAGGGCCAGCAAATCACCCTGCAGGGACACCCGGGTAGCCACGCTGGAGGCGGAGGCCTCACCGCCCAAAAAGGCGTAGGCCACCCCACCAAAGGCGATGGCGATACCAACCCATTGCGTGCGCGAAAGCCGCTCGGCCGGCAATTGCACATGCAGGCCGGGGGCTGCGAACACCGGTGTGCGCAAGGGGTCAGGTCTTGCCTTTTGCCCTATTGGCAAACGACGAATTCATCGGCGAGAAGGGCAAAAGGCAAGACCTGACCCCGGCCCGAGCCCCGGCCCGATGAAGGCCCCGGCCTCGCGGTCCAGGTCCTTGCCCAGGAACGGCGCAACTCGCGTAAGCGAAGCTCCCGATGGTGAACGGGCTACAGGCACTACAGTCGGGCCATGCTGCGATGCTTGCCCCGGCGCTGCCTGCCGATCCTTCTGGTTGCCAACGCCGCGTTGGCGCAGGCGCCGTCCGTGCCGCCCGCCTTCTCGACCATGCCCGCGGGAACGCCGGCCGCCCCCTGGCGCACCGCTGGCTTGCCAAAGCAGAAGCTTCCCTTCACGCAGTTCATGGTCACGCCGCGCGATGGCCGCCAGGTGCTGCGGGTGGCGGCGGATGCGTCTTACGGCAACCTGGTGTTCGACACTCGGATCCAGCCCGGACCAAATGCCCTGTTGCGTTGGAACTGGATGCTCGAGCGCGGCCTCCCGGACAGCGACCTGTCCGCCAAAGCCGGCGACGACGCGGCACTCAAGGTCTGCGCCCTGTTTGACATGCCGCTGGACGGCTTGGGCCTGGGTGAACGCATGCAGATGGGCCTGGCGCGTCGGATCTCGGGCGAACCCCTGCCCGCCGCCACGCTGTGTTACGTGTGGGACCGGCTGCTGCCGGTCGGCAGCACCGTGAGCAACGTGTTCAGCGCCCGGGTGCGCTACCTGGTGGTCAGCAGCGGCGCGGCGCAGCCGGGCCGATGGCTGTCCGTCGAGCGCAACCTGGCACACGACTTCCTGCGTGCCTTCGGCCACGAAAGCACCACGGTACCCCCCTTGCTGGCCCTGGCGGTGGGGGCTGATGCCGACAACACCGGGGGACAGAGCCTGGGCTACGTGGGTGACGTGACCCTCGCCCCATGAGCTCAGGCGGCAGTCGCCATCGCCGCCCGCGATCTGATCGGGCGACTAATGTAAGAATCGGTGCATGACGACGACCCATGGATGAGCCCGGCCCACCCCTGGCGCTGGCGCTGGCCCCAACCCCCAGTCCGAATCCCAGGATGACCCCGTGAGCCCCAAAAAACTGCTGATCCTCGTGTTGCTCGTGGCCGGTGTCACCGTCTTCCTGGTGTTCGACCTCGGCCGCTACTGCAGCCTCGCCTACCTCAAGCAGAGCCAGGCCAGCTTCGTGGCGACCTACGACCAGCGGCCGGTTCTGGTGACGCTGGTTTTTTTCGCGGTGTATGTCGTGATCACCGCCATGTCGCTGCCCGGCGCCGCCATCCTGACACTGGCGGCGGGTGCCGGTTTCGGCCTGCTCTGGGGCACAGTCGTGGTGTCGTTCGCATCCTCGGTGGGCGCCACACTGGCGATGCTGGTGGCCCGCACCATCCTGCGCGACAGTATCGAACAGCGCTTCGGCAAGCGGCTCGCCGAGGTCAACAAGGGCGTGGACCGCGAAGGCGCGTTTTATCTGTTCAGTCTGCGGCTGATCCCCGCCATTCCGTTTTTCGCGCTCAACCTGTTGATGGGCCTGACGCGCATGAAGACCTGGACCTACTACTGGGTCAGCCAGACGGGCATGTTCGCCGGCACGGTGGCGTATGTATATGCCGGCACCGAGATCGGCAAGATCGACTCGCTGCGCTCGGTGTTGTCGCCGGGACTGCTCGGCGCCTTCGTACTGCTGGGCATCTTTCCGCTGGTCACCAAGAAGATCGTCGATGCGCTCAAGCGGCGCAAGGTCTATGCGCGCTGGGCCGCAGTGCGCCCGCAGGCCTTCGACCGCAACCTGGTGGTCATCGGTGCCGGTGCCGGCGGCCTGGTAAGCGCGCTGATCGGCGCCGCCGTAAAGGCCAAAGTCACGCTGGTGGAGTCGCACAAGATGGGCGGCGACTGCCTCAATTTCGGCTGCGTGCCAAGCAAGGCACTGATCCGCACCGCCAAGCTGCGCCACCAGATCCTGCATTCGGCCCGGTATGGCCTGGCCGCTTCCACCACCCGGTTCAGCTTCCGCGAGGTCATGGCCCGGGTTCACCAGGTGATTGCCGATGTGGCGCCGCATGACAGCGTCGAGCGCTTCACCGGGCTGGGGGTGGACGTGGTGCTGGGCCATGCCCGCATCGTGAACCCCTGGACGGTGGAAATCACCCTCAATGGCGGCGGCACCCAGAGGCTCACCACCCGCAATATCGTGATCGCCACCG
This sequence comes from Rhodoferax sp., assembly GCA_031416855.1. GTDB lineage: Bacteria > Pseudomonadota > Gammaproteobacteria > Burkholderiales > Burkholderiaceae_C > CAISIP01. Next base: position 3,538 of record JANOUM010000900.1, read on the forward strand.
GTGCGCGGCCATTCGTGCCCCCGCTGCCGGGGCTGGACGAGGTGGGTTACGTCACCAGCGACACCCTGTGGGATAGGTTCGCACAACTCGACGACCTGCCCCGGCGCATGGTGGTGCTGGGCGGCGGGCCGATCGGCTGCGAGCTGTCCCAGGCCTTCGCGCGGCTGGGTGCCGAAGTCACGCAGGTCGAGATGGGGCCGCGCATCATGGTGCGCGAAGACCCCGATGTGTCTGAACTGGCCAAGGCCGCATTGCAGGCCGACGGCGTACAGGTGCTCACGGGCCACAAGGCGCTGCGCTGCGAAAAAGCCGGCGATAGCAAGGTGATCATCGTGGAATGCGCTGGCTTGGAGCAGCGGATCGAATTCGACGCGCTGGTCTGCGCCGTCGGCCGGGTCGCGCGGCTGTCGGGGTACGGACTGGAAGAGCTGGGCATCCCGACCCAGCGCACGGTCGAGACCAACGAATACCTGCAGACGCTCTACCCCAACATCTATGCGGCCGGCGATGTGGCCGGGCCCTACCAATTCACCCACACGGCCGCACACCAGGCCTGGTATGCGGCGGTCAACGCCTTGTTCGGCGACTTCAAGAAGTTCAAGGCCGACTACTCGGTGATCCCCTGGGCCACCTTCATCGACCCCGAAGTCGCACGCGTCGGCCTCAACGAACAAGAGGCCAATGAGCAGGGCATACCCTATGAAGTGGTCAAGTTCGGCATCGCCGATCTCGACCGCGCGATCGCCGACAGCGAGGCGCATGGCTTCGTGAAGGTGCTCACGGTGCCGGGCAAGGACCGCATCCTGGGCGCTACCATCGTCGGCGTGCATGCTGGCGACCTGCTGGCCGAATACGTGCTGGCCATGAAACACGGCCTGGGAATGAACAAGATTCTGGGAACCATCCACACCTACCCGACTCTGTCAGAGGCCAACAAATACGCGGCCGGTGAATGGAAGCGTGCCCACCAACCGGTGCGGTTGCTCGAATGGGTACGCAAATACCACGACTGGAAAAGGAGTTGAACACCATGCACCGACGTGACTTGCTGGGCCTGCTGGCCGCGACTGCTGCCCCCTGGCTGGTCCGCGGCAGCCATGCCCAGGCACCGGCAACCCTCGACACCAGCTACGCGGCCTGGGACGCCTTGTTGAAGAAGCACGTGCGCTGGCTGCCCGACAACAAGCAGTCGCGCGTGGACTACAAAGGGTTCCTGGCCGACCGTGCCACCCTGAAGAAGGTGCTCGCCGAATGGTCGGCGGTATCGGCCACCGCGTTCGCCGCGCTCAGCCGCGAGCAGCAGATGGTCTTCCTGATCAATACCTACAACGGCTTCACGGTGGAGCTGATCCTGACCAGATACCCCGACCTCAAGTCCATCAAGGACCTCGGCAGCATCGTCCAGAGCCCCTGGAAGAAAAAGTTCTTCCGCCTGCTCGACGAGGAACGCACACTGGACTGGATCGAACACGAGCAGCTGCGCCCCAAATACGCCGACCCCCGGGTGCACGGGGCGGTCAACTGCGCATCGATCGGTTGCCCGGCGCTGCGGCCCGAGGCGTTCACGGCCGCGCGGCTCGACGCGCAGCTCGACGACGGCATGGTGCGCTTCATGGGCGACCACACCCGCAACCGGTACGCCAATGGCAAGGCCGAAATCAGCTCGATCTTCAAATGGTTCCGGGAAGACTTCGAAAAGGGACACAAGGGCTTTCGCAAGATCGACGACCTGCTGGCGCGCTACGCCGATCAGCTGGCCGACGCGCCGGCCGACCGCGACAAGCTGAAGGCCGGTTCCGTCACCATTTCGCATCTGGACTACGACTGGGCATTGAATGACGCTGGCCGCTAAAGACCCCGGCCGCACGCTGGTGCTGTTCAACTACGACTGGGACCAGACCGGGTTTGCACGCTGGCAGGACCATTTCGCTTTTGACAGCGAAGGCTTCGACCTGTTTTCGTTCCCGAGCAACGCCCGCCTGGCATGGTTCAACATGCAGCGGTTCGTGGATCGGCTGGAAAAACGTGCACGTCGTGCCGGCTGGAGCGCCGTGGTGTCGAACCATGAGCAATTCGGTGCGCTGGCGGCCGCGCTGCTGGCCGAACGCATGGGCTGGCCGGGTACGTCGGTCGAGGCCATCCTGGCCTGCCAGCACAAGCTGTATGCGCGCCAGGTGCTCGAACAGGTCTGCCCCGAGGCCAACCTGCGGTTCGCCGGGCTGGATGCCGCCTATGGCGAGCCGGTGCCCGACGGCCTCAGCTACCCGGCTTTCGTCAAGCCGGTGAAGGCGGCGTTTTCGGTGCTGGCCGCCAACGTGCCAGACCGTGACACGCTCCAGGCGCACACCCGTTTCGGCGCCTGGGAACTGTGGGTCATCCGCCATCTCGTGGAACCGTTCGAGAAGATCGTGCGCCAGCGCCTGCCCCAGGCAGGCACCGCGCACCGCATGCTGCTGGAGCAGCCGGTGACAGCGCCACAATACAACCTGGACGGCTTTGTGTTCAATGGTGTGGTGCAGGAGATCGGCATCGTACAGGCGGTGATGTACCCGGGCACCGACGCCTTCATGCGTTTCGACTACCCGAGCGGCCTGCAGCAGCCGGTGCATGACCAGGCGCTGGAAGTGGCGCGCAAATTCCTGCGGGCGATCGGCTTCACCCATGGCATGTTCAACATGGAGTTCTTCCACGACGCGGCCAGCGGGAAGCTCACCGTCATCGAGTTCAATCCGCGCATGGCGCCGCAGTTTTCCGACCTGTACCTGCGCGTCGACGGCATCGACCTGCACCGCATGGCGCTCGAACTCGCCTGGGGCCGCGATCCCGGCCTGCTGCCCCGATCCATCCCCGTGGCTGGCGTTGCGTCCAGCTTCGTCTACCGCATCTTCAACCCGGACACGCCTTTGCGCGCGCCGGCGCAAGGCGAGCGCGACGCGTTCGCCCAGGAGTTCCCGGACGGCCTGCTGCTGGAATTCCCCAAGCCACGGGGATCGATGCGCCGCGACTTCAAATGGCTGGGCAGTTACCGCTACGCGATCATCCACCTCGGTGGTGCCGACAAGCAGCAGCTGCGACGACGCTGCGAACAGGCCAGCGCCATCTTCGGCTGGCCTGCGCCCTATGCAGACGCCACCGCGGCGCGCCTGGCACCGGCCACCGAGCACCTGCGCGACACCGCCTATTCCCTCGAACCGTCGCCCTGACCCGCTGCTGCTGGGGCAGGCGGCCGGCGCGATGGACGCGATGGACGCGATGCCCGGCAGGAAACACTGAAACGCACCGGCCGGGCGATCCCCGGGCAATTGCTGATTGACGCGTGGCAGGGACACCCGGACACTGGCGGCCCTTGATTTCATTTGTTGTCCGGAGTCCCCATGCTGCTGCGCCGTGCCATCCTTGGCCTGACCCTTGTTGTCGCCCAATCTGCCTGGGGCCAGGCCCCGGTGCGGATCCTGGTCGGCTTTCCGGCGGGCGGCTCGGCCGACGTCACCGCGCGCTCCATCGCCGACAAGATGAAAGATCTGCTTGGCGTGCCGGTGCTGGTGGAGAACCGGCCCGGCGCGGGCGGGCGCATTGCCAGCCAGGCGGTGAAGGACGCAGCGCCTGATGGCAATACGTTGATGCTGGTGCCGTTTGCAGTCATGGTGGTGCAACCGATCGTGTTTCGCAGCGTCAAGTACGACACCACGACTGATTTCACGCCGGTGGGCAATGTGGTCAGTTTCCCGCTCGCGCTGGCGGCAGGGCCGTTGACGCCGGCCACCAACATGAAGGAACTGATCGACTGGCTGCGGGCCAACCCGGCACAGGCCAACTATGGGTCTCCAGCTGCGGGATCAATGCCGCACTTCCTGGGTGAGTTGCTGGCCTCCGCCGCCAAGGTCAAGTTGACCCATGTGGCGTTCCAGGGCGGTGCGCCGATGGTCGTCAACCTCTTGGGTTCCCAGATCCCGATCGGTTTTGACACCCCGGCCGAATTCGCCGAAAACCACCGCGCCGGCAAGTTGCGCGTACTGGCACTCAGCGGTGCCATGCGCAGCCCGCAGTTCCCTGGCGTGGGAACCTTCAAGGAACAGGGTATCGACATCGACGCCGTCGCCTGGTTCGGCCTGTTCGGCCCGGCCGGCATGCCGCGCCCGGCGGTGGAAAAGCTCAACGCGGCGCTTCAGTTGGCCCTGAAAGCGCCCGACGTGGCCGACCGGCTGGAGAAACTCGGCCTGGCCGTCGCGCCCGGGTCAGCCGACGACATGGCGCGCCGTCTGGCCGCCGACAAGTCGGTCTGGAACCCGGTGATCAAGGCCTCGGGGTTTCAGGCCGATTGAGCCACAGCCACACCGGTGCGCCGCTGCCGCATCAGCAGGTAAACCGCCGGAACGACGAACATTGACAGCAGGGGTGCCGTGAGCATGCCACCCACCATTGGAGCGGCAATGCGCTGCATGACCTCCGAGCCGGTGCCGGTACCCCACATGATCGGAAACAGGCCAGCCAGTATCACCGCCACCGTCATCGCTTTCGGGCGCACCCGCAGCACCGCGCCCTCCCGGATCGCGTCAAGCAGGTCGGCCTGGGTGGTGCGGCCCTGCGCCACGCG
>JANOUM010000901.1:0-3510 GCA_031416855.1 Rhodoferax sp.
CCGGTATCTGGTCACCAAGCGGGACAAGAAGAAGCACGTTACCGGCATCATCTTTCCGCGCTACCACCAGTTGGATGCCACCCGCGCCTTGATGGCAGCGGTGCTGGCGGATGGGCCGGGGCAGAAGTATTTGATCCAGCACTCGGCGGGGTCAGGCAAGACCAACTCCATCGCCTGGACAGCGCACTTCCTGGCGGACCTGCACGACGCCGCGCACAAGAAGATGTTCGACTGCGTCCTGGTGGTGAGCGACCGGAATGTGCTGGACGCCCAACTGCGTGATGCGATCTTCGACTTCCAGCGTACTACCGGCGTTGTTGTCACGATCAGCGGTGATGGCCAGAGCAAGAGCGCACAGTTGGCCCAGGCGCTGTCTGACGGCAAGAAGATCGTGGTCTGCACCATCAAGACCTTCCCCTTCGCGCTCAAGGCCGTGCAGGACCTTGCGGCAACCCAGGGCAAACGCTTTGCCGTGATCGCCGATGAGGCACACAGTTCGCAGGCCGGGGATGCCGCCTCCAAGCTCAAGCAGGTGCTCAGTGCCGACGAACTACGTGAACTGGCCGATGGCGGGGAGTTCGGCACCGAGGACATCCTGGCGGCGCAGATGGCCGCACGCGCGAACGACTCCGGTATCACCTATGTTGCTTTCACGGCCACACCCAAGGCCAAGACCCTGGAGCTGTTCGGGCGCAGACCGAACCCGGCTGCGCCCGCCGGACCGGGCAACCTGCCAATGGCATTCCACGTCTACACCATGCGCCAAGCCATCGAGGAGGGATTCATCCTCGATGTGCTGAAGAACTACACCCCGTACAAGCTGGCCTTCAAGCTGGCAAACAATGGCCGGGAGTGGGACGAAAAAGAGGTCGAGCGCAGCGAGGCCATGAAGGGCCTGATGCGATGGGTGCGCATGCACGCCTACAACATCAGCCAGAAAGTTGCGCTGGTGGTGGAGCACTTCCGAGAGAACGTGGCACCACTGCTGAACGGCCACGCCAAGGCCATGGTGGTCGTGGGTAGCCGCGTCGAGGCGGTGCGCTGGCAATTGGCGATGGACAAATACATCAAGGACAACGGCTACAAGCTGGGCACCTTGGTGGCCTTCTCGGGTGAGGTGAACGACCCGCTGTCGCTGCCCGAGGCGGTGACTGAGAACAGCGCAAAACTAAATCCCAACCTCAAGGGCCGCGACATGCGCGAAGCCTTCGCCACTGATGAGTACCAAATCCTTCTGGTGGCAAACAAGTTTCAGACCGGGTTCGACCAGCCGCTGCTGTGCGGCATGTACGTGGACAAGCGGCTGGGCGGCATCCAGGCAGTGCAGACCCTGTCGCGCCTGAACCGCTCCTACTCCGGGCCGTTCGGCGTCAAGGACACCACCTACATTCTCGATTTCGTCAACGATCCCGATGATGTGCTGGCAGAGTTCAAGGTGTACTACGAGACCGCCGAACTAACCGGCGTGACCGACCCCCATCTGGTTTACGACCTGCGTGCCAAGCTCGATGCGTCCGGGCACTACGACGACTTCGAGGTCGAGCGAGTCGCACTGGTGGAACTCAACCCGAAGGCCACCCAATCGATGCTGGTCGCTGCCATAGACCCGGTGGCGGACCGACTGCTCAAGAAGTTCAAGGCGGCAAGGCAGGCCATGAGGGATGCCGAGGCGGCAGGTGCCGGCAAAGACAGCCATGCCGCGCAAGACGCCAAGGACGCCATGGATGCGCTGACGCTGTTCAAACGCGACCTGGGCACCTTTGTGCGGGTGTATGCGTTCTTGTCCCAAGTGTTCGACTATGGCCATACCGCGATCGAAAAACGTGCCATCTTTTACAAGTGCCTCCTGCCGCTGTTGGACTTTGGCCGCGACCGCGAGGGCATCGACCTGTCCAAGGTAGTTCTGACCCATCACCGCCTGAACGACCAGGGCATTCGGACCCTGACCCTCAACGAGGAAGGTGGCGCAGTAAAGTTGCAGCCGCTCACGGATCCTGGCGGCGGTGAAGTACAAGACAAAATCAAGGCGCTGTTGTCCGAGATCGTGGCCAAGGTCAACGACTTGTTCGAGGGTGAACTGAGCGACGACGACAAGCTGGTCTACGTCAACAACGTCCTCAAGGGCAAGCTGCTGGAGTCGGACATTCTGGTGCAGCAGGCCATGAACAATACCAAGGGCCAGTTCGCTAATTCGCCAAATCTGACCAGTGAACTGATGAACGCCATCATGGATGCGCTGGCCGCGCACACGAGCATGAGCAAGCAGGCGCTGGATTCGCAAAAGGTCCGAGCCGGGCTCAAGGACATCCTGCTCGGGCCGGCGGAGTTGTATGAGGCGCTGCGGGATCGGGGGGCACCCTACCTGCCAGCGGTATGACCATTTCCGCCATGTCTTCCCAACTGTTGCTGGCCGATGCAGTCTTGCTGCTGCACCTCTGCATTGCCGCGTTTGTGGTGGGTGGTCTTCCGATGATCGTTGCGGGCAACCTCGCCCACTGGCGCTGGGTCAACGGCTGGTGGTTTCGAATCGGCCATGGCGCGGCCATCGCCATAGTGGTGGCCGAGTCCTGGCTGGGCATGACCTGCCCCCTGACGACACTCGAGTCCTGGCTGCGCGCCAGTGCGGGTGCCGCGCCGTACAGCCGCAGTTTTGTCGCCCATTGGGTTTCGCGCATGCTTTTCTACGAGGTGCCGGAGTGGGTGTTCGTGGCCGCCTACACTGTTTTCGCCCTGCTCGTGGCTGTGGTGTGGTGGGTGTACCCGCCCCGGACCGGCGTGCCGGATGGCGGGCGCGTGCAGCGGGGCCCGGATCTACCCACACACAGCAGGAGGCCGCCATGAGCCAGGTCGCCTGGCGGGCAGTGCTGCGTATGCTGGCGCACGGAAGCTGCGTGGCCCGGTTTGCACAATGGGGCGGACTGACCTGACCTGCTGCGCACGCTTGTGCGCGCGGCGGCGGCCGGTGCACACACCGCCCTTATCTGCCCATGCCTCTGACCCTTCAACGCTCGCTTCGCTGGACTGCCGGCATTGTCGCCGGCTCGCTCGCAATAGTTGTGCTGCTGGTGTGGCTGTTGGGCTGGAACTGGCTTCGCGGCCCGATCGAACGCACCACTCTCGAAAAGACCGGGCGGGTGCTGGTGATCGCCGGTGATGTGCAGGTTCGCTGGGGCTGGCCGTTGCCACACATCACCTTCGGCCAGGTGCGTTTTGCCAACCCGTCCTGGGCCATGGAGCCCCAGATGGTGCAGGCCGACGCGGTCGAGGTGAGTGTCCACCTGCCGGAATTGCTGCGCGGCAATGTGGTGTTGCCCGAGGTCCGCCTGCAGCAGGCGGTGGTGATTCTGGAGCGGGGCAGCGAGGGCCGCCGCAACTGGCTGTTGGACCAGCGGCAGCAGGATGTCAGCACGGCGATCCGGATCGACCGGCTCACCGTCGACCGCGGCCTGCTGGGTTTCGACGATGCCGCCGACAAGACCCGCATCCGGGCCGAGGTGTCCAGCCAGGGTC
>JANOUM010000902.1:0-6977 GCA_031416855.1 Rhodoferax sp.
GGGTGATCGGTGGCGCGCAGGTTCAGATCCCAGTCGTAGCCGACCAACTGCAACAGGTACCAGATCTGTTTCTGGCCTTTGTAATGGCCGCGCGCATCGCGGCGGATGTATCGGTCAGGCACCTCGTAGCGCAACCAGTCCCGGGTACGGGCGACCACGCAGACGTGCTCCGGCTGGAGCCCCACTTCTTCGTGCAGTTCCCGGTACATGGCCTGTTCCGGAGTCTCGCCCCGATCAATGCCACCTTGAGGAAATTGCCAAGAGTGCGTACGAATGCGCTTGCCCCAGAAAACCTGGTTCTTCTGGTTGAGCAGGACGATGCCGACATTGGGCCGAAAGCCGTCCCGGTCAAGCATAATCAAACCCCAATTTCTAAACTGATTCCATTATGCACAGCGATTGCTGTGGATCAAGAGGGTCAGCTTCGTCCGCCGCTTGAAGAGACCCCATGAAAGCATCCCAGTTCTTTATTTCAACCCTCAAGGAGGCGCCTGCCGATGCCGAGGTGGCGAGTCACCAATTGATGTTGCGCGCTGGGTTGATCAAGAAGCTTGGTACTGGGATTTACACGTACATGCCGATGGGGTTGCGGGTCATTCGCAAAGTCGAGGCGATTGTGCGAGAGGAAATGAACCGCGCCGGCGCGATCGAGATCTCGATGCCGGTGGTCCAGCCAGCCGAGTTCTGGCAGGAAACCGGCCGCTTCTCGAGGTTTGGCCCAGAGTTGTTGCGCATCAAGGACCGCCATGACCGCGATTACGTGGTGCAGCCCACGAGTGAAGAGGTTGTCACCGATATTGCCCGCCAGGACATCAAGAGCTACAAGCAGCTTCCCGTCATTCTGTACCAGATCCAGACCAAGTTTCGCGATGAGCGTCGCCCGCGTTTCGGCGTCATGCGGGGCCGCGAGTTCACGATGAAGGACGCTTACAGCTTTGATCGGGATGGCGACGCTGCCAAACGCAGCTACGAGGTCATGGCCCAAGCGTATCGACGCATCTTCGACCGGTTTGGACTGCGTTACCGTGCCGTGGCCGCTGACAGTGGTGCCATCGGCGGTGAGTTGAGCGAGGAGTTTCAGGTAATCGCGGCGACGGGTGAAGACGCCATCGTGTATTGCCCCCAGAGCGATTACGCCGCCAACTTGGAAAAGGCAGAAGCCTTACAGCCGCAGGGCCAGCGGCCGGCCGGTCGTCTGCCCTTGACCAAGACACCGACCCCCGGCAAAAGCACCTGTGCAGACGTGGCGGTGTTTCTCGACCTGCCTTTGCAACGGACCGTCAAGTCCCTGGTGCTGGCCACAGAGGACAAAGACCAGGATGGTACGGTCATCATGGTCACGGTCTGGTTGTTCATGCTGCGCGGCGACCACGATCTGAATGAGGTCAAGGCCAGCAAGATTCCTGGGATGGAGGCTGGTTACCGGTTTGCGACGCTGCCGGAAATCGACGAGCATTTTGGCTGCAAGCCGGGTTACCTCGGACTCATCAACATGCGCAAGCCGGTTCGGGTGGTGGTAGACCGCGAGGTGGCCGTGATGAGTGACTGGGTCTGCGGTGCCAACGAACCCGACTACCACTACACCGGCGTCAATTGGGGCCGTGACCTGCCCGAACCCGGTCTCGTGGTGGACTTGCGCAACGTGGTGGCGGGCGATCTGTCGCCGGATGGCAAGGGCGCCCTGGCGATCGAGCGTGGCATCGAAGTGGGCCATGTGTTTTACCTGGGCACCAAGTACAGCCAGGCAATGGGTGCCACTTTCCTGGACGCGCATGGAAAGCCCCAGTACCTGGAAATGGGCTGTTACGGCATAGGTATCACGCGCCTGCCGGCGGCGGCCATCGAGCAGAATCATGACCCGCGCGGCATCATCTGGCCGGATGCGATTGCCCCCTTCACGGTGGTCTTGTGTCCGATCGGACCGGACCGCAGCCCCGAAGTCAAGGCGGTGGCCGAGCGGCTGTATGCCGAGCTGCTGCGCGCGGGAGTGGATGCCATCCTGGACGACCGTGGCGAGCGCCCTGGAGCGATGTTCGCGGATTGGGAATTGATCGGGGTGCCGCATCGCATCACAGTCGGCGACCGGGGGCTGAAAGAGGGCGGTAGCGTGGAATACCAGCACCGCACGGACAGTGCGGCCACCAAGATGCCGATCGAAAGCGTTGTGGGCCATGTGATGGCCAGACTGGGACGATGAGGCTGGCCGTACCGCCCGGCATGCTCGCCCTGCCGCCCAGTCGCGGTCGACGTGCGTGCATGCTCTCGCTGGTTGCCGGTGTGGGCGGAATCGTTGTGCCCCGAACTGCCTGCGCCGGCGGTCAGCTCGAGGAGCCCCTGGTCGATTCGGTGCGCACCGCATTGAGTGCAGCCATTGCCAACACCGCGCCCCCGGTGCCGGTGTTTCCCGACACGCCCGCCCGGCTGCAGTACCTGCGCTGGCTAGGCACCATGAGCCAGCGCCTTCGCAACCGCAAGCCGGATCTGGAGACCCGAAAGGAATTCCTCCAGACTGTCTGGTACGAGACACGGCGTGCGGGCCTCGATAGCACCCTGGTGCTGGGACTGATCCAGGTCGAAAGCGCCTTCCGGAAGTTTGCGGTGTCCAGTGCCGGCGCTCGCGGTTACATGCAGGTCATGCCGTTTTGGGTCCGTGTCCTGGGTGATGGTGATGCATCGCGACTGTTCCACATGCAGACCAACCTGCGCTTTGGATGCATCATCCTTCGTCACTACCTGGACCGCGAAAACGGCAATCTGTTCATGGCACTGGGCCGCTACAACGGCTCGCGCGGCAAGGCGCCCTATCCCGAGGCAGTCATGGCGGCGGTCAGACCATGGGTCTACACGCCAATGCAACTGCCTGGATAGTCGATGTTGAGCGGTTGGTCCAAGCGCCACGATACATCGTGGGCGCAAAAAAGGCCTCTCGACGTGGCCTGACGATGGGCCCGTGCCAGGCCATCGAACACCTTAACCGGGGCGCCGCAGCATCAAGATTGGCCGGTGAGCATCTGCAGCAGTTCACCGTTTTCGTACATCTCCATCATGATGTCCGAGCCGCCGACAAACTCGCCCTTCACATACAACTGCGGAATGGTCGGCCAGTTGCTGTAGTCCTTGATGCCGGCACGGATTTCAGCGTCTTCCAGCACGTTCACGGTCGTGATCGCCTTGGGCTCTACGCCACAGGCCTTCAGGATCTGGATTGCGCGGCCGGAAAAGCCGCACTGGGGAAAACTCGCGTTGCCCTTCATGAAAAGAAGGACTTCGCTCGATTTGACGAGTGCGTCGATGCGTTGCTGGGTGTTGCTCATGGGGCTTTCTCCTGGGGAAACAATGGGCGGATTATTTCATCATTGGCCACCGGCTGTCGCCAATGACCCTGCCACCCGTACACCGTTCATGGCCGGCCAGGTCGCGCCGGGATACCACATTGGCATATCCGCCCTTGTTGAAGAGCGCGCGTACTGCCGCTGCCTGGTCGTAACCGTGTTCCACCAGCAAGCAGCCGCCCGCACACAGCCTGGGGCCGGCAGTGTCGACGATGGAGCGCAGGTCGTTCAGGCCGTCCGGGCCTGCTGCCAGGGCCGCGCGAGGTTCGTGCCGCAGTGCTGCCAGATGCGGGTCGTGATCTGCGATGTAGGGCGGATTGGCGACGATGCAGTGGTAGCGCGTCGTGACTTGGGCAAGCCAGGAGCCCTGCAGGAACCGCACGGTCAGGCCGAGTGACAGGGCGTTGGCCTGCGCCACCTCGAGCGCCCCGGCGCTGGCATCGAGCGCATCCACCAGCACCTCGGGCCGGGTATGCCGGATCGCCAAGGCCACCGCACCGCTGCCGGTGCCAAGGTCCAGCACGCGGTGGGGCGGCGGCAGCGTCGCCACGTCAAAACTGTCAATGGTATCGAGTGCCCATTGCACCAGCAATTCGGTATCCGGGCGTGGCACCAGTACCCGGGCATCCACGGCAAGGTCCAGCCCGAAAAACTCCTTGTGACCAGTGATGTAGGCCAGGGGCTCGCCGTTCACGCGGCGCTGTACGAACTCCTTGAACGCTTGCACCGCGGTGACTGGCATGTCCGCCTCCGGATGGGCCAGCAGCCAGGCCCGCCGCGCCGCCGCGTCCTGTGGTGGCACACTGAGCGCATGCAGCAGCAGCAGCTGGGCGTCGAGCCGGTCGAGACCGCTTGCGGCCATTGCCTGGCGCAGCGAGGTCATGTTGTTCCCACTTCCAGCGCCAGCAACTGTTCTGCGGCCTGAGCCGCCTGCAGTGCCTGGACAACATCGTCCAGGTCGCCCTCCATGATGGTGAGCAACTTGTACAGGGTCAGATTGATGCGGTGGTCGGTCAAGCGACCCTGCGGAAAGTTGTAGGTCCGGATGCGGTCGCTGCGGTCGCCGGTACCGATCAGGCTCTTGCGCTGCGCAGCGTCCTTGGCCGCACGTTCGGCCCGGTCTTTTTCCTGGATTCGCGCCGACAGCACCTGTAGGGCCCGTGCCTTGTTGCGGTGCTGGCTGCGGTCGTCCTGGCACTCGGCCACGATGCCGGTCGGAATGTGGGTGATGCGCACCGCAGAGTCGGTCTTGTTGATGTGTTGCCCGCCGGCACCGCTGGCCCGGTAGGTGTCGATACGCAGGTCGGCCGGATTGATCTGCACCGCGACCGACTCGTCAGGCTCGGCCAGTACCGCCACGGTGCAGGCGCTGGTATGGATGCGACCCTGGGTTTCCGTGGCCGGAACGCGTTGCACCCGGTGCCCTCCGGATTCGAACTTCAGAGCGCCGTAAACATGCGGACCGACGATCCGCACAACGACTTCCTTGAAGCCGCCCAGTTCGCTGGCCGATTCGCTGATGATTTCGGTCTTCCAGCCGCGCCGTTCGCAAAACCGCGTGTACATCCGCAGCAAGTCGCCGGCGAACAGCGCCGACTCGTCACCGCCCGTGCCGGCGCGGATTTCCATGAACGCATTGCGGCCGTCGTCCGGGTCCTTGGGGAGCAGCATGCGCTGCAGTTCGGCGTCCAACTGCGCCAGTTCGGCCGTGGCATCGTCGATCTCGTCCTGGGCCATCGCGGCCATGTCGGGGTCTTCAGCCGAGCCGGCCAGCAAGTCCCGCGCCGCGGCAAGGTCGGTTTCTCGCTGGCCATACCGGGCCCACCTGCCCGCTACCGCCGCGACCTCGGTGTGTTCGCGCGACAAGGCCAGAAACTGCTCCATGTCCTGCATGATGTCCTCGCGCGACAGCAGGAATTCCAGTTCCCCCAATCGGTCCGCATAACGTGCGAGTTGTTGTCTGAAAAATGCTTTCATGGAATCAGGCGCCGGAAACGCTCAAGTAAGAAGATCGGTGGGTGGTGGCCGGGCCGGCGAGGCCACAGCGCGGCACGGCACGGGCGTGCCCCGCGGTGCAGCGCCGCTAACGCTCTTTGCGCAGAAAGAAGTGCTGCACGGCCGAAGTCGCCTGATTGCGCGCCTCGGCATCGCCTGAACGCAACTCGGCCATGGCCCCATGCAGCATCTTCTGCGTCAGCCCGCGCGACAGGGCCTCCAGCACGGTGTCGAGATCCTCGCCCTTGGCAAGCAACTTGCGGGCCCGCAGGATCTCTGCAGCGCGCCATGCATCGGTCTGGGCGTTGAGTTGCTGGATCAACGGCACGGTGCCACGTTGGTCGATCCAGTGCATGAAACTCTGGACGCCTGCGTCGATGATGACCTCAGCCTGCGCCACTGCCGCCTGGCGGTTGGCCTGCCCGGTCTGCACGACGCCGGCCAGGTCGTCGACCGTATACAAGTAGACATCCCGCAAGTCCTTCACCTCGGGCTCGATGTCGCGCGGGACGGCCAGGTCGACCATGAACATGGGCCGATACTTGCGCCGCTTGAGCGCCCGTTCGACAGCCCCCAATCCGATGATCGGCAAGCTGCTGGCAGTGCAACTCACCACTGCATCGAATTCGTGCAGGCGGTCGGGCAGGTCGGACAGGCGCATCACCTGCGCGCCAAAATGGGCCGCCAGCTTTTCACCGCGCTCCAGGGTGCGGTTCGCCACGGTGATCGATTTTGGTTGGCGCGCCGCAAAATGGGTGGCGCACAGTTCGATCATCTCGCCAGCGCCAACGAACAGCAGGCGCGTATCACGCAGACTTTCGAACAACTGGCTGGAGAGACGCACCGCCGCGGCTGCCATGCTGATCGAATGGGCGCCGATTTCGGTGGAGGATCGGACCTGCTTGGCGACGGCAAACGAGCGCTGGAACAACTGGCTCAGGGTCGTGCCAAGGGCGCCGGCCTGCTCGGCGGCGCGTACCGCGTCCTTGAGCTGCCCGAGGATCTGGGGTTCGCCCAGCACCATGGAATCAAGACCGCTTGCGACTCGGAACGCATGGCGCGCCGCCATGCCGTTTTCCAGCGTATAGGTGTGGGAGCGCAACACGGCCGGCGATACGCCCCCCGACCGGGCCAGCCAGTCCAGCGTGTTCTCTAATTCGGCGTGGTCGCCGGCGCAATAGACCTCGGTCCGGTTGCAGGTGGAGACAATAGCCGCCTCTGGCTGGCGGGAAAGCGCCTGGCGCAAACCGTGCAGGGTGGGCTGGATCTGATCAGAGGCGAACGCGAACCGGCCGCGCAGGTCGAGCGGTGCGGTGGTGTGGTTGATGCCTAATGCCCAGACTGCCATAACGGTTGATTTGTCGGGATTATAAAATTTCAGCCAACATGGGCCTGATCAATACCGTGAACCATTTGCTCAACTTCATCGCCCCGGCCTTGGTGGTGGCAATTCTGACGGCGTGGATGGGCCGCCGTCTGCTGTCGGTGAAAGCCGCAGCCCCGCGTTTTCGCCTGCTGACCACGGTTGGCTGGGTGGCCGGCACGGTCGTGCTGGTCGCCGGGTCCTGGTTCTTCGGACGCGACGGGAAGATGGCCACCTACCTGGCGATGGTTTTGGCGTGCGCCACCGCGCAATGGGCGGTGGCGCGG
>JANOUM010000903.1:0-1944 GCA_031416855.1 Rhodoferax sp.
CTGCTGGCCCTGCGCCAGCGCGTCGAGGCCGCCGGGCTGCGCCTGTCGGTGATCGAGGGTTACCAGTTGTCGGACCGCATCACGCTGGGCATGCCAGGGCGCGACGAAGATCTGGCGCGGGTCTGCGAGAGCATCCGCAACATGGGGCGCGCCGCCATCCCGGTGTATTGCTACAACTTTATGGCGGTGTTCAACTGGCTGCGCACCGCCAATGACGTCGTCGGCCGGGGCGGCGCGCTGGTCACGCAGTTCGATGCGGCGCAACTGGCCGAAGTGCCCCAAACCTACGCCGGCGAGACCACCGACGAACAGATGTGGGACAACTTCCGCTACTTTCTCGAGCGCGTGTTGCCGGTTGCCGAAGCGGCGGGCGTCAAGTTGGCACTGCACCCGGACGACCCGCCGATGTCGCCGGTGCGTGGCCTGGCGCGCATCATGCGCGACATGGACGCCTTCCAGCGCGTGCTCGACATGGCCGACAGTCCGTCCAACGGCATCACCTTTTGCCAGGGCAACTTCGCCGCCATGCCGGGGGTGGTGATCCCGGATGCGATCCGGTATTTCGGCGCGCGCAAGAAGATCTTCTTCGCCCACTTCCGCGACATCCGGGGCAGCGTGCCGCTGTTCGAGGAGACCTTCCATGATGAAGGCAAGACCGACATGGCCGAGGCGATGCGGGCCTATCTCGAGGTCGGTTTTGACGGGCCGATGCGCCCGGACCACGCGCCGACGATGGAAGGCGAGGACAACGCCAACCCCGGCTACATGGTGCGGGGGCAGATCTTCGCCGTGGGTTACATGAAGGGGCTGATCGACAGCGTGCGTGCAGGGCGGTAGCGGTGTTTCGTGGCGCGAAACACCGCCGGGCGCTGGCCGACGGACGGCCTCAGATCAGCGCCTTGCCGATCTGGATGCTGCCGGCCGTGCGGGCCAGTTCCCGACCCATGCGCGTGAGGGTTTCGAGCGGCATCAGTTGTGAGGGCCCGGAGATGCTGATCGCGGCGATGGCACCACCGTGGTCGGGTTCACAGATGGCGGCTGCCACGCAGCGTGCGCCGAGTTCGTTCTCTTCCATGTCCAGCGCGTAGTGGCGTTCGGCGCTGCGGGCGATCTCGTCCATGAAGCGGTCGCGGTTGGTGATGGTGTGGGGCGTACGGGCCGCCATGCGCCGGGGCACGGTGCGGTCGAGCTCGGACTCGCCCAGGGTCAACAGGATGGCCTTGCCCAGGGCGGTCGAATGCAGTGGATCGCGCTTGCCGATCATGGCTTCAGCATGCAACAGGCGGCTGGAGCCGACCATGTCGATGTAAATGATCTCGCCACCCTCCGGAATGCCCAGGTTCACGGTTTCGTTGAACTGGCGCTGCAGGCGCAGCATGGTGGGCTGGGCGACTTCCTTGATGCGTTCCGCGTAGGCGGGAAGCGGGCGGGTGACTGCCACACGCGGCCCGATCACGTAGCGTTCGGTGCGTTCGTCGAAGCCCACGAAGCCGGATGCCCGCAGCGTGTACAGGTAGCGAAAGGTCGTCGTCTTGGGCAGCGCCGTGCAGGACGCGAGGTCCGACAGCGTCATGGGCCCTTTGCTGGCGACCAGCGCATCTAGCAACTGCATCGACTTGTGGACCGGTGTTACCACGTAGCGGCGATCAAGCGTCATTACCAACTCCACATTGAGCCGCACCAATATACCCCATTGACGCTGTGGCGCAAGATGTTGCAGCCGTCTTATCACGCTGGTCGGCAAGGTGCATGCTGTTGTAGCATGCCTCCGATTCAAAGCCTGCCTGCGATCCACGCAACACCACCAGGAGACCCCATGGACACCATCGATCCCCACCAGTTGCAGGCCTTGAGTGCGGCCATCCTGTCGGACGTGATGGACAGCCTGGGGTTGCAGCGACGCGCGATGAAGCCCTTTGTGCGGCCACTGGACGAGAGCCGGAT
>JANOUM010000904.1:0-6510 GCA_031416855.1 Rhodoferax sp.
ACCTGGGCCCGCTGGCCGCCGAGGCACAGGCGCAACAGCACCGTGGTGCCACCGTGTCCGTGCTGGCGGAACGCACCGCAGACGGCCTGCAGCCGTGCGCCCTGATGGCATTCGCGGACGAACCCAAACCGCAGGCGCGCGAGGCGCTGGACGCCCTACGCGCACGCGGGCAGGCGGTGGTGATGATTTCCGGCGACAACCTGGGTGCGGCCCGCGCCATGGCGCTGCGCCTGGGCATGCGGCCGGATGCGGGCGAAGTGATGGCCGACGTGTTGCCGGCCGACAAGGTGGCCCGCGTGCTGGCCTTGCGGACGGCGCCGGGCGCCGGTGGTGCACAGCGCGTCGTCGCCATGGTGGGTGACGGTGTGAACGACGCGCCGGCGCTGGCGGCGGCCGATGTCGGAATGGCCATGGGCAGCGGCACCGACGTGGCCATGCATGCGGCCGGCATCACCCTGATGCGCGGCGACCCGATGCTGGTGGTGGCGGCACTCGACATATCAAAACGCACTGTGGCCAAGATCCGCCAGAACCTGTTCTGGGCCTTTGCCTACAACGTGGCCGGTATCCCGTTGGCCGCGCTGGGTTACTTGAATCCGGTCGTGGCAGGGGCTGCAATGGCGCTGAGCTCCGTGAGCGTCATGGCCAACGCTTTGCTGCTCAAGCGGTGGCGGCCGGCGAAACCCGGCGCCTCGTCGTGACTGATTGACTTGCATCAAGGCGAGGTGAGGGCTCGGGTGAGAAGCTTGGTGTAACTTCAGGAGACGCACCATGACCCACGAAAGCCTTCGCATCATTCGTGATGAACACGCTGCATTGACCTCAATGCTTCGATCGCTGTCGATGATGGTGACGCAAGGCCCGGGCAATGAGCCGGAGCAGTATTTCGACGTCGTGCGCGCCATGTTGTTCTATGTCGACGAATTCCCCGAACGCCTACACCACCCCAAAGAGTCAAACCTGCTGTTTCCGAAGGTCGTGCGAGTCGCACCCGTTACCATGGAGGCCGTGAAGCGGCTGGAGCAGGACCACATGCGCAGCGAGGGCGCGGTGCGCGAACTGCAGCACCATCTGCTGGCCTGGGAACTGCTGGGCGAATCACGCCGGGACAAGTTCGAGACCACCACCAAAAGCTATGTCGCGTCCTACCTGGAGCATATGCGCCTGGAGGAAACAGCCATCCTGCCCGAGGCCGAGAGGTCGCTCGATGCAGCCGACTGGAAGGAGCTCGATGCCGCGTTTGCGAGCAACTGCGATCCGCTGACAGGCAAGTACCCGCGTGACCCGTTGTACGACCGGTTGTTCACCAGAATCGTGATGTTCGCGCCCGAACCGATCGGGCTGGGGTCGCACCGGTAGTCCGGTGGGTGGGGTCAAGTCTTGCCTATTGCCCTTTTCGCCGATGAATTCGTAGTTTGCGAGGAAGGCAAAAGGCAAGACCTGACCCCACGCGGGACCCCACGCGGCGTCATCCTGCCTGTTGCAGACGTTGCGCCGCCCACAGGGTTTGGGCGACGACTCGCGATACGGCATTGCGTTGCGCTTCGCCGGTCAGATAACCCTGTGAGTCAAAGGCCTGACCGGCTTGACCGAGCGCGAAGGAGCGCGGCGCGACCCAGCATTCCAGGTTGAGCAGCAGCGGCGTGAGATGGCTCTGCGAGCGAATGCCGCCAAGTGCGCCCGGTGACGCGCTGAGCAAGCCTACGACCTTGCCCAGGAACGGCTTGGTGCCGCTGGCCCATTCCGGATCACCCTTGACCGGGCTCGAGGCCCAGTCCAGCGTGTTCTTGAGCAGGGCGGTGTAGCTGCCGTTGTACTCCGGCGAGCAGATGATCCAGGCTGGATGGTCGAACATCAAGCGCTTGAGGCGAAAGACGTGCGGCGGCGTACCGCGTGACTCGAGGTCGGCGTTATACATCGGTACGTCGAAATCCGCCAGTTCGATATGGGTTACATCTGCCCCTGCATCACGGGCCATGGAGGCCGCAACCGTGGCGAGCTTGCGGTTGAACGAGTGCAACCGGGTGCTGCCGGCAAAGATCAGTAGCTTCATGGCCCCGATTGTCGACAGTTCCGGAGTGCCCGGTAAAATTGCGGCTTCCCCCTCACCGAGCGTCCATGCAACGGAACCGTCAACCGTAGCACCATGCACCCATTGCACCATGTTGTACCCGCAGATTTTCGATGTTATCGTTGTTGGCGGCGGTCACGCCGGGACCGAGGCCGCCCTGGCTGCCGCCCGCATGGGCAGCAAGACCTTGCTGCTGACGCACAACATCGAGACCCTGGGCCAGATGAGCTGCAACCCGTCGATCGGTGGCATCGGCAAGGGGCACCTCGTGAAGGAGGTCGATGCCATGGGTGGCGCCATGGCAGCGGCCACCGACGAGGCGGGCATCCAGTTCCGGACCCTGAACTCCAGCAAGGGGCCGGCAGTGCGGGCCACACGGGCGCAGGCTGATCGGATCCTGTACAAGGCGGCGATCCGACGCCGGCTGGAAAACCAACCCAACCTGTGGCTTTTCCAGCAGGCGGTGGATGATCTGATGGTGGAGGGTGATCGGGTGGTAGGTGCGGTCACCCAGGTCGGCATCCGCTTTCGCAGCAAGGTGGTAGTGCTCACTGCGGGGACTTTCCTGGACGGCAAGATTCACGTTGGCATGAGCAATTACTCCGCCGGGCGCGCGGGTGATCCGCCTGCCTTGAGCCTGTCGTTCAGGCTGAAGGAACTGAAGCTCCCCCAGGGCCGACTCAAGACCGGCACACCGCCGCGCCTTGATGGCCGGTCGATTGACTACAGCCAATGCACCGAGCAGCCGGGCGACGGCATGCCGGGCGGGGAGGGCGAGCGGGTGCCGGTGTTCGGCTTTTTGGGGCGCGCTGAGCAACACCCGCGCCAGATGCCGTGCTGGATTACCCATACCAACGCGGGCACCCACGACATCATCCGCCAGGGGCTCGACCGCAGCCCGATGTTCACCGGCAAAATCGAGGGGGTTGGTCCGCGGTATTGCCCTAGTGTCGAGGACAAGATCCATCGTTTCGCTGGCAAGCAGAGCCACCAGATATTTCTGGAGCCTGAGGGCCTCACCACACACGAGGTGTACCCGAACGGTATTTCCACCAGTTTGCCGTTTGATGTCCAACATGCCCTCGTGCGCTCCATCAAGGGCCTGGAGAACGCGCACATCTTGCGGCCTGGTTATGCCATCGAGTACGACTATTTCGATCCGCGGTCCTTGAAGAGCAATTTCGAGACGCGGGCCATTGCCGGCCTGTTCTTTGCCGGGCAGATCAACGGTACCACCGGATACGAGGAGGCGGCGGCCCAGGGCATGTTCGCCGGGATCAACGCCTCGCTGTTGTCCCGTGACCAGGCCCCGTGGCTGCCGCGGCGCGACCAGGCGTACCTGGGCGTGCTGGTTGACGACCTGATCACCAAGGGTGTAACCGAGCCCTACCGCATGTTCACCAGCCGCGCGGAATACCGCCTGCAATTGCGTGAGGACAACGCCGACATGCGCCTGACCGAGGCCGGGCGGGCATTGGGCCTGGTGGATGACGTGCGTTGGGGCGCGTTTTGCCGCAAGCGAGACGCTGTTTCACGTGAAACAGAGCGGCTTCGGTCGCTCTGGGTCAATCCCAGGAACCTGCCAGCTGATGACGCGGTGCGGGTGCTAGGCAAGGCGATAGACCATGAATATTGCCTGGCCGAGTTGCTGCGTCGGCCGGGCGTGAGTTACGCCGGCTTGATGTCATTGGCGGGAGGGCAGTATGCGTCGCCCGAATTGCCGCAGGATGTTTCACGTGAAACAGGTGCGGGCGGTGCCAGCACAATCGCGCCTGACGCGGACGCCTTGTTCGTGCAGTCGGTGGTGGAGCAGGTGGAAACCGTCGCCAAGTATTCCGGCTATATCGATCGACAGCGCGAGGAGATCGATCGCGTGACCCACTTCGAGACCATGCGATTGCCGCCGGACTTGGATTATCTGGAGGTGTCCGCCTTGAGTTTCGAGGCGCGCCAGACATTGGCCCGACTCCGTCCGGAAACCCTGGGCCTGGCGTCCCGGATCTCCGGCATCACACCGGCCACGATCTCACTCTTGCTGGTGCATCTGACGAAAAAGCGCAGCCGCACGGCGGTGCCGGAGGGTGGTTCCGACAAGATCGCCGCCTGAACCGGCATTGCTCGAGCATGGCAACGCGCAGTCCAGGGAGTGAGTTGGCATTGCGTCAAGGCGCGGTGGCGTTGTCGGTTCTTTTGAGCGATACGCAGATCGGACAACTACTGGATTACCTGGATCTGCTGCAGAAATGGAACAAGGTGTACAACCTTACCGCCGTGCGCGACCCCCAGGACATGCTAACGCACCACCTACTCGACAGCCTGGCGGTGGTAGTGCCCTTGGCCCGCCACCTGGCGCATAACGGCCTGCAGGCGCCAGGCCTGCGCCTGTTGGATGTAGGCTCCGGGGCCGGCCTGCCAGGCGTCGTGATCGCCATCTGCTTTCCGGGCCTGGCGGTTAGCTGTGTCGATGCCGTGGCGAAGAAAACGGCGTTCATCCAGCAGATCGCGGCCAGCCTGCGCCTGCCAAACCTACGCGGTCTGCATGCGCGCGTCGAACGGCTTTCCGATCCCTATGACGTGATCATCTCGCGGGCATTTGCCTCGCTGGCTGATTTTGCAGGCTGGTCAGGGCAGGCGCTCGCGCAAGACGGCGTCTGGCTGGCCATGAAAGGCAAACACCCAGGAGCCGAGTTGATGGCATTGCCCGGTGGCATCGAGGTGTTTCACGTGGAACAGTTGCAGGTTCCTGGGTTTGATGTGCAGCGCTGCCTGGTCTGGATGCGGCAACGAACACAGTAAACTCGGCGTTCTCATTTCAGGAAGTCCCGATGTTTGGTGTTGCAGATTACGGTGCGTTTGTCATCGCGATAGTGGTCTTCTTGCTTATCCCCGGGCCGGGAAACCTGGCCTTGATCACCTCGACCGGCAAGGGTGGCTTGCGCGGCGGCATGGGCGCCACCTGCGGCGTGATGGTCGGCGACCAGATCCTGATGTGGCTGGCGGTGGCTGGTGTGGCGGCAGTATTGACCGCCTATCCCGCAGCGTTTCAGGCCGTCCAGTGGGTTGGTGCGGTTTACCTGGCCTGGCTGGGCGCCCGCATGGTACTGGCCAAGCCAGGCGACGCGCCGGTCTTGCATATCCGCGCCGGCCAATACATCCGCCAGGCCCTGATGATCACGCTGCTAAACCCCAAGGCGATTGTCTTTTATATGGCCTTCTTCCCCCTGTTCGTGGACCCGGCACACAAACCCGGCCTGTCCACCTTCGCGTTCATGGCGTTCACGATAGCTATCCTGACCTTTGCCTATGCGGCCGCAGTCGTGCTCATGACGCATTTTCTCGCGGCCCGTTTTCGGGCCAATCCCTTGGCGGGCCGGTTGATGGAAAAACTCGCGGGTGTATTTCTCATCGGTTTCGGCATCAAGCTCGCCGCATCGCGTTGAGCGTTTTGGTTTCTGACAACTCCACCAGCAGGTAGCCCGCCATGGCCAGGATCTTTTGTATTGCCAACCAGAAGGGTGGTGTCGGCAAGACCACCACCACGGTCAACCTGGCCGCTGGCCTGGCCCAGGTCGGGCAGCGCGTGCTCATGGTCGATCTGGATCCGCAGGGCAATGCCACCACGGGCTCGGGTGTGGACAAGCGCCAACTCAAGGCCAGCGTGTACGACGTGCTGCTGGAGTCGAGTTCCGTGACTCAGGCGCGGGTGAGCAGCGACAAGCTGGTCGCGGCGGGTTGCGCGTATGACGTGCTGGGAGCCAACCGCGAATTGGCTGGTGCCGAGGTCGAATTGGTCGACGTCGAACGCCGCGAGCGCCGGCTCAAGACGGCCTTGGCTGTGGTGGACGCAGAGTACGACTTCATCCTGATCGATTGCCCGCCCTCGCTGTCCATGCTTACCCTCAACGGCCTGTGTTGCGCCCAAGGCGTGCTGGTTCCGATGCAATGCGAGTATTTCGCGCTGGAGGGCCTGACGGACTTGGTCAACACAATCAAACAGGTACGGGCGAACATGAACAAGGACCTCGCCGTGATCGGCTTGCTGCGGGTGATGTTCGATCCGCGCATCACGCTGCAGCAGCAGGTGAGCGATCAGCTCAAGGAGCATTTCACCGACAAGGTGTTCGACACCGTGATACCGCGCAATGTGCGGCTCGCCGAGGCCCCGAGTTACGGTGTGCCGGGCGTGGTGTTCGACCCGTCGTCCAAGGGCGCGCAGGCCTATGTCGCGTTTGCCAGGGAGATGGTCGAGCGCGTAGGGCGGCTGTGATCCCGTTGCTACTGTTTTCATAGCCAATGATCCGACCGACTGTTCTGGTCCTGCCCGGCTGGCAAAGCTCCGGCCCCGGGCACTGGCAGAGCCTGTGGGAAGCGCAACATGGGTACTTGCGGGTCGATCAGCACGACTGGATGCGCCCGCTGCGCGGCGATTGGATCGCGCG
>JANOUM010000905.1:0-4672 GCA_031416855.1 Rhodoferax sp.
CTGGCGGCTGCTACTGACTCAAGGAGATCCCGATCCGCCAGGCGTTCGACCACTACCAAACGATAGCGCGCGGGACAATGCGACGTGCAGCAATGTTGCAATACAAGACCTGACCCCTTCAGCCGTGTTGCGATACAAGACCTGACCCCTTCAGCCAGTGACCCCTTCAGCCACGCTTCAGCCTCACTTCAGTTCGTGACAAAGCGAACAGTATTGAGACCTGACCCCTTCAGTTCGATACAAGACCTGACCCTTTCAGTTTTGTGTGTTGCTTCAGCCTGTGCCCCCTTCAACCTGTGTGGCCCCCTTCAGCCTGACCCTTCAGCTCCTCAGCTGGCGCGCCGGGGGCGGAGCTGAGCCCATGGTGGCCTGACCACACGCAGCGGGGGCGGCGGCAGCGGCATCGACGGGGGGTCACATCCCCAGCGACTCCCCACCGCACGCCAGCCCGCCGTTCAGGTGTTTCCCCGGCCCGACTCAGGTATTTACCCGATACCCCTGGAAGTCGGCAAAAACTACAGTCAAGATGATCGTCAGCGCGGGCGCACCGGGTGCCTACCGATCCCTTGAGCCAAGGAAGGCAAACTCCCATGAGCCTGCAAACTGCGTCGGCCGGCGCCGCAACGACGAGTGGCACAGTGGCCACCAACCTGCGCGAATTCCTTGCCTTCAAGCTCGGTGCCGAGGAGTACGGCATCGACATCCTGCGGGTGCAGGAGATCCGCTCCTACGAAGCGCCCACCCGCATCGCCAATGCACCGGATTTCGTCAAGGGCGTGGTCAACCTGCGCGGCGTGATCGTGCCCATCATCGACATGCGATTGAAGTTCAACCTGGAACAGGCCAACTACGACGACTTCACGGTGGTCATCGTGCTCAATATCGGCAGCCGCGTGGTCGGCATCGTGGTGGATGCGGTGAGTGACGTGATCACGCTGACCCCGGCGCAACTGCGCCCGGTGCCCGAGTTCAACTCCACCATCGCCAGTGGCCACATTCTGGCGATCGGTGCGGTGGAAGACCGCATGCTGATCCTGGTGGACATCGAAAAACTCATGGCCAGCGCAGAAATGGGGCTGGTAGAGCAGTCTCTGCAATAAGGCCCGCCGATCCACACACCAACCAGAGTCACCATGCGTATGTTCGACAAACTCAGCCTGGCGCGGAAATTTGCCATCCTTGGCGTGCTCGCGATGCTCACTGCGGTTGCGCCAACGGCGCTGTTCATCCATGCGACGCAGGGCGAGATCACCGCCGCAACCCTGGAAGCGCGTGGCATGGCGCCGGTGGTTGCCTTGCAAAAGGTGCTACAGGTGACCCAGCAACACCGGGGCGCGGCTGCCGGCATGTTGGGCGGCAACGAGGCCCTGGCCGCCAGGCGGCCGGCGCTGCGCGACGCGGTGAACCAGGCTGTGCAAGCGTTCGAAACCCGCCTGAAAGCAGCCGATGCGACTGCGCCCATCCTGTCGAAGTGGGCCGAGCGCAAGAAGGCCTGGGTCGGGCTCGAACAGGCGGTGGCTGAACGCCAGCTCAAGCCAGCGGAAAGCTCGGCCCGGCACACCGCGTTGATTGCCGACATGCTGGCCTTGAACGATGAACTGCTCGACGAGTTCGGCCTGTCGCTGGACCCCCAGGCCGACAGCTACGCGATGATCATCGCTTCGTTCGTCAATGCCCCGGCGATGGCCGAACGGCTGGGCCAGATGCGAGCCCTGGGCACGGGGTTCCTGGCCACGCGCAATCTCCCTGTGGAGGGTCGACTGGCCTTGGTCGGCCTGCGAACCCGCGCCAACGAATTGCTTGGCGATATGAACCGCAATCTCGACAAGGCCGTCGTCACCAATGCCGTCTTGAAAGCCAGGCTGGCGGAGCAGGCCGCCAACTTGAAGACACGGATCGGCAAGACCATCGCCCTGGCGAACCAGGGCCTGATCGACGCCACCGAGCTGACCCTTCCCGCGAACGACTACTACCAGGATTTCACCAGCACGATCGATGCGGTCTACGATTTCAATGCACTGTCGCTGGCGGCACTGACCGAGCTCCTCGACGCGCGCGTCAGCCGCCTGCGCAACACACAGGTCACTATCGCGGCCGGTTTGCTGGGGCTGATGGGGCTTGCCGGCCTGTTCGGGCTGCGCATCGTGCGCGGCATCCAGCGCCAGTTGGGCGGAGAACCCGAAGCCGCAACCGCCGTGGCCGTGGGCGTCGCTGCCGGCGACCTGGGCTTTCACATTGCCTTGAAGGCCGGCGACAGCACCAGCCTGATGGCCCAGCTCAAAGCCATGCAAGGCGCACTGTCAGGCGTGGTCAACACCGTGCGAAGCGGCGCCGAAGGCGTGGCCACAGCCAGCGCCGAGATCGCGCAGGGCAACAACGATCTGTCCAGCCGCACCGAAGAGCAGGCCAGCGCGCTGGAACAAACCGCAGCTTCGATGGAGCAGCTTTCGGGCACCGTGAAGCAAAACGCCGATAACGCGCGCCAGGGCAACCAGTTGGCCATGAGCGCGAGCGCCGTGGCAGTCAAGGGTGGAGAGGCGGTGGGCCGGGTGGTCGAGACGATGAAAGGCATCAACGACTCGTCCAGGAAAATCGCCGACATCATTGGCGTGATCGACGGCATTGCATTCCAGACCAACATCCTGGCCCTGAACGCCGCCGTGGAAGCCGCCCGTGCCGGCGAGCAAGGCCGCGGTTTTGCGGTCGTGGCCACCGAAGTACGCAACCTCGCCGGACGCTCGGCAGAAGCGGCCAAGGAGATCAAGGGCCTGATCTCGGACAGCGTATTGCGGGTAGAGCAGGGCATGGTACAGGTGGACCAGGCGGGCGCCACCATGGCCGAGGTGGTGAGTTCGATCCGCCGCGTGACCGCCATCATGGGTGAGATCAGCGCGGCCAGCACGGAACAAAGTACCGGCGTGGCACAGGTCGGTGAAGCCGTGACCCAACTGGACCAGGCCACCCAGCAAAATGCCGCGCTGGTGGAACAAAGTGCAGCGGCGGCCGAGAGCCTCAAGGCGCAGGCGCAGCAGCTCGTGCAGGCGGTGGCGGTGTTCAAGCTGGCGCAGGGCGACGCGCGCCATGCAACTGCCAGCGCGGCGCCGGTAGTCCCCGTGGCCCGCCGCGCCGACGCGGCGCCGGGCAGAAGCTTCCCGGCAGTGGAACGCCACGGGCCGGATCGCACAAAGAGCGTGACGCGTCCGGCCCCTCGTGCTCCCGCCCGCCCGGACCCGGCCGCGCCACCGGCACTCACCGCCCAGGTGGCGACGCGCAAGGGCGTGAGCACCGGCGGCGACGGCGACTGGACCACGTTCTAGCACCCCGCGCCAGAGGAAGGATGGGGTCAGCAAAGGATGGGGTCAGCAGCAAAGGATGGGGTCAGGTCTTGCATTGCGACATCACCAGAAATGAAGGATGGGGTCAGGTCTTGCATTGCGACATCACCAGCGCCGTGTCGGCGGAAGACACCAGATCATCATCAAGTAGGTGGACAAAACAATGGGGCGGGGCCTTGTATTGCAACATCGCAGCGTTACCGTTCCATCATGTCAAGACCCTTGCGCATCAAGGTCCCATGCGGATTGTTCCACGTCACCTCGCGAGGTGATCGGCGTGAGTCGATCTACCTGACGGATGTTGACCGGCACCAATGGCTCAGACTGTTTGGGCAAGTTTGCCAGCGGTACAACTGGATGTGCCATGCCTACTGTCTGATGGACAACCACTTCCACATCGTTGTGGAGACAGTCGAGGGCAACCTGAGCGCGGGCATGCGCCATCTCAACGGCGTGTATACACAATGGCACAACCGCGTGCATGATCGTGTCGGGCATGTGTTTCAGGGACGCTTCAAGGCCATTCTTGTGCAGAGGGATTCGTACCTGCTGGAGTTGGCTCGCTATGTGGTGCTCAATCCGGTGCGTGCCGGCGCATGCGCGCGGCCGGACCTTTGGCAATGGAGCAGCTACCGCGCGATGGCTGGTGCTGAGCCGTCGCCCGCATGGTTGCAGACCGCCTGGTTGCTGAGCCAGTTTGGCTGCCATCCGGCCGCATCCACCATTGCCTATGTGGACCATGTGCATGCCGGCATCGGCCGCTCCAGCGTATGGGTCGACCTCAAAAACCAGGTCTATCTGGGCGATGAAGATTTTGCCGTCCACCTTCGGCAACAAGTCTTGGGAATAGTCGAAGAGACCGAAATTCCCCGCGCGCAACGTCGCACCGCCGCGCCGGCGCTGGCCTGTTTCCTTGCCCAGCCGTCGCGCAACCATGCCATCGCACTGGCCTACGCAACCGGCTGTTACAGCCTCAAGGAGATAGGGCACACCTTTGGTTTGCACTACGCAACCGTCAGTCGTGTAGTGCGGAGCGCGGAAATGTCGCAAGGCAAGACCTGACCCAATACTGTTCGCTTTAGCCCTGTCACTGCGGCCCCGGATCGGCTCCGGGGTTGCAGCACCAGCAAACCATGGATGCCGGATCAAGTCCGGCATGACAAAGCGATGAGTATTGGGTCAGGTCTTGCCTTTTGCCCCCCTTATCGAGCAATCCGTGGCGAGCCGTAGGCCTCAGGCATAGCTGACATTTCGCCGGGGCGATCTTGCCGGGGGGCAAGAGGCAAGGCCTGAACCTCGCCCCTGGGTGTTCGAAGCCTGTGGTGCCCGCCTCAACG
>JANOUM010000906.1:0-1691 GCA_031416855.1 Rhodoferax sp.
AAGGTGTCGAACGGCAGTGGTATGCCGACATGGATCTGGCCGGCGTGCAGGCGTGTATCGGACATGGTCGGTTCACCTGCCTGCGGGTTGGGGCGACCGAGGCGTGGCCCGGGTGATCGTCACGGCCCGGCCTCGGGGTGCAGGCACCGCGGCCACAAAGACCGGGTTGTCATCAACAATGAGGAATCGAACGGGCATGGCCCACTGTAGGAAATCCGGGGCGCGCGCGCCATCGGGCCAATACCTGAGACGGGCGGGCGAAACACCTGACCAGCGGCGCGCGCGCCGGGCGGCCAGGGTCCCGGGCCGGCACCGGGCATGCCACATCGCGGTTGTTTCGACCTGCACCGCGGCAGCCGGTCAGAGCACTGCGGCGTCGCAGTGGCCCCCGGTGGCGTGTGTGGGCGCCTGCGTGGCCCCGGCACCGGGCTGCAGCGCATGGGCCGGGCAGGGCCGGCCGAAATAGTAGCCCTGGAAGCCGTCGCACTGGATGCGCGCCAGATACTCGTACTGGCCCTGTGTCTCCACCCCCTCGGCGATCACCCGCATGCCCAGGCTGTGCCCCAGCGCGACGATGGCACCGGCAATCGCCGCGTCGCTGGGGTTTGTCAGGATGTCGCGCACGAAGGACTGGTCGATCTTGAGTTGCGACAGCGGCAGATGCTTGAGGTAACTCAATGAGGAATAACCGGTGCCGAAATCATCCAGCGAAAAGGCCACGCCGCGCGCCTTGATGGTGTTCATCCGCGTGATGATCTGCTCCACATCGACGGCCAGCATGCTTTCGGTAAGTTCCAGCTTCAGCCGGCTGGGGCGGGCACCCGACTTGTCCAGCGCCAGAAACACGTTCTCCACGAAATCCGGATCGACGAACTGCGACGCACTGACGTTGACCGCCACGGTCCAGTGATCATAGGCGGGATGGTCCTGCCATGATGCGAGTTGCCTGCAGGCCTGCTCCAGCACCCACTGGCCCAGGGGCAGGATCAGGCCGGTCTCCTCCGCCAGCGCAATGAACTGCGCCGGTGACACCATGCCGCGCGTGGGGTGGTTCCAGCGGACCAGCGCTTCGACTCCGGTGGTGGCGGGTTGGCCCTGCGTATCGGGCTGGATCTGGATCTGGTAGAGCAGGGCAAACTCGCCCTGGTCCAGGCCCCGGCGCAAATCCGCCTCGAGTGCACCGAACGCGGCTGCCCGGGCCTGCATGGCGGGGTCGAAGAAGCGGCTGAGGTTGCGGCCCGCCGCCTTGGCCTGGTACATCGCCGCGTCGGCCATCTTGAGCAGGTGTTCGATCGGCTCGCGATAGCCCAGGAACAGCGTGATCCCGATGCTGGGCGTGCTGTTGCAGGGGGCGCCAGCCAACTGGTAGGGCTGGCGCAGGTCGGCGAGCACCTTGTTGGCCACCTGCTCTGCCTGGTTGGTGGCTTCATCGGTGTCCGCGCTCAAAGTCTCGATCAGCAGCACGAACTCGTCGCCACCGAGCCGCGCCACGCTGTCGCCAGTGCGCACGCTGGAACCGAGGCGCTCCGCGACCTGCCTGAGCAGGAGGTCACCCACATCATGTCCGCGGTGGTCATTGAGCTGCTTGAAGTGGTCCAGGTCGAGAAACATCAGCGCACCGTGTTGTCCGGTGCGCTCCGACGTGCCCATGGCCTGGCGCAGCCGGTCCATCAGCAGACGGCGGTTCGGCA
>JANOUM010000907.1:0-7865 GCA_031416855.1 Rhodoferax sp.
GATGTCCTCGATCGCACCGGGGTCGCGCATCAGGGTTTCATAACGCTCGCGCATCGGCGTTAACTCGCGGTCCAGGCGTTCGAACACCAGCTGCTTGGCGTCGGCCCAGCCAATGCCGCTGGCATAGGCCTGGCGCAGAACATCCGTTTCCTGCTCCGTGGCAAAGGCCTGGAAGATCTGGAACAGCGCCGAACCGGCTACATCCTTGGGTTCGCCGGGTGCACGTGAATCGGTGACGATGCCACCGATCAGCTTTTTCAGTTGCGTGCGCGGGGCGAAGAGGGGAATATGGTTGTCGTAACTCTTGCTCATCTTGCGCCCGTCGGTGCCGGGCAGGGTGGCCACCGATTCCTCGATAACCACTTCGGGCAGCACGAAATGCGTGCCGTAGCGGTGGTTGAAGCTGTTGCCCATGTCACGCGCCATTTCCAGGTGCTGCACCTGGTCGCGCCCCACCGGCACCTTGTGCGCATTGAACATCAGGATGTCGGCGCCCATCAGCACCGGGTACATGAACAGGCCGGCGGTTACGTCGGCATCGGTGTCGGCGCCGGCAGCGGTGTTCTTGTCGACCGCCGCCTTGTAGGCGTGGGCGCGGTTCAGGATGCCCTTGCCGGTGACGCAGGTCAGGAACCAGGTCAGCTCGGGGATTTCGGGGATGTCGGACTGGCGGTAGAAGGTCACACGTTGCGGGTCCAGCCCGGCGGCGAGCCAGCTGGCGGCGATCTCCAGCGTGGAGCGCTGGATGCGGGCGGGCTCTTCCACCTTGATCAGCGCGTGGTAGTCGGCCAGAAAATAGAAACTCTCGACGTCGGTGCGCAGGCTGGCGCGCACCGAAGGTCGGATCGAGCCGACGTAGTTGCCGAGGTGGGGGGTGCCAGACGTTGTGATGCCGGTCAGAAAACGCGTTGCGCTCATGGTGCAGGAAAAGGAATCAGGGGCAGGACTAACCGAACAGCATCGTGAAGGGCATCAACAACACATGGAGGATGGTGTAGGTGACCGCCATCAGGGGTTGCATCCAGAGCCGGCTGACGATGCCCGAAATCACGAGTGCCATGACAATGAAAAATCCCCAGGGTTCCACGCGCGATACCAGCGCGGCCTGGCGGTAGGGCAGCAGTCCCACCAGGATGCGGCCGCCATCCAGTGGCGGCAACGGGAACAGGTTGAACACGAACATCACGACGTTCACGGTGATGCCGGCCTTGCTCACCGCCAGAAAGTAGGGCTCGCTCACCTCCACTGCGTGCAGCAGCAGGAGCACTACGCCCCACAAAAACGCCTGCAGCAGGTTGGCTGCCGGCCCGGCCAGCGCCACCCAGACCATGTCGCGTTTGGGGTTGCGCAAGTTGCCGAAGCGCACCGGCACCGGTTTCGCATACCCGAACAGGAACGCGCCGGAGGTGGTAAACAACAGCAGCAACGGCATCAGGATGGTGCCGACCGGGTCGATGTGCTTGATCGGGTTGAGCGTGATGCGACCCAGCAGGTAGGCGGTGTTGTCGCCAAAATGCCGCGCGGCGTAACCATGGGCCGCCTCGTGCACGGTGATGGAAAACAATACGGGGATCGCCCAGATGGCGATGTTTTGAATCAGTTGGGCGATGTCCACCGGGGGATTGTCTCAGAGTGGCTGCAGACGGCCGGGCAGGTTGGAGTGTGCGCGCGACGCGCTGCAGTCGTGCGCGCCATTGCGAGCCGCCAGGCACCTCACAGGCCCAGGGCGGCCGGGTCACCCCGGCCCAGGCGGATCAGTTCGGGTTCGCCGTTGCTCAGGTCGACCACCGTGGTGGGTTCAAGCGGGCAGGCGCCGCTGTCCAGCACTCCGTCGATCAGGCGCTCGAAGCGCCGGCGGATGTCCTGCGCATCGTTGAGCGGCTCGGTGTCGCCCGGCGGAATCAACGTGGTGGCCAGCAGCGGGCCATCGTGCAGCGCCAGCAGCGCCTGCAGCGCCGTGTGGTCCGGCACGCGCAGGCCGATGGTCTTGCGTTGCGGGTGGCTCACGCGGCGTGGCACTTCCTTGCTGGCTTCGAGGATGAAGGTGTAGGGCCCGGGCGTGGCAGCCTTGATGAGCCGGAACTGCCGGTTGTCCACCCGCGCATAGTTGGCAAGTTCGCTCAGGTCGCGGCACAGCAGTGTCAGATGGTGCTTGTCATCCACGCCACGGATGCGGCGCAGCCGGTCAGCCGCGGCCTTGTCGTCCAGGTGGCAGACCAGCGCATAACTGGAGTCGGTCGGCACCGCCAGGATGCCGCCCTTCTCCAGCATGGCCACGGCCTGCTTGAGCAGGCGCTGCTGCGGGTTGTTGGGATGGACTTCGAAGTGCTGGGCCATGTCAATGCGCCGGGCGGGTTGCGGCGGTGCGCCGGGCACGCAGTGCGCCAGCGGCAAATCCGCTCATGCCGATGACCAGCATGCCGGTCACGGCCCAGCCGTCGGGGGTGTGCGAAAAAACCAGCCAGCCAGCTGCCATCGCGAAGGCGATCTGTACATAGGTGTACGGGGCCAGTGCCGCCGCGGTCTCCAGCGCCACGGCCTTCATGAAGAAAAAGTGTCCCAGCGTTCCGAACAGTCCGACAGACAGCAGGATGCCCCATTGCGCCGCGCCCAGGTCGCCGGCCCAGGTGGCTGGCCACAGCAACGCGAGGCCCGCGACCACGGCCCCGACGCAGCCGCTGATCCATTGCGTGAATACCGGGTGTTCATCGGCTGTGGCAAGACGGCGCGTGATCAACTGGTACAGCGCGTTGACCGTCGCGAGGGCCATAGGGAACAGCACCGCCCAGCCGAAGACATCGGCACCGGGGCGGATGACGATCAGGGCGCCGGTGAAGGACAGCGCCGCCATCCACCATTGCGGCGCCGTGACATGCTCCTTGAGCAGCCATCCGGAGAGCAGCATCGCGATCATCGGGCTGGTGAACGCAACCGCCGTGAACTCGCCCACCGGCATGTAGCGCAGCCCGACGAAGGTCACCACCGTGCAGCCGATCAGCAACAGCGCACGCACCAGGTGAAAGCGCGGATGCACGGTGCGAAAGAACCGCAGCCCGTGCGAGGGCCGCAGCCAGATCGCCCACCACAGACTCATCATTGCCGCCTGGACGGCGTAGCGCACCCACACGACCTGGGCCACGGGTGCAAATGCGATCGCCACTTTGGCCAGGGTGTCGAGGGCTGAAAAGCAGCCGACCGTCAGCAGCATCAGGCCTACCGCGCGCCAATGGTTCAAATGGGGATCGTCCCGCGAGAACCGCGCACCGGCCGGGTGCGCCACGGTCAGGGCGGCCTTCACTGGATGCGTGGCGCCAGCAGGTCCCATACCGGCGTCAGACCGGAAGGCAGCAGCGGCAGGGTGCCCAGGTCGGTGTGTGATTCATCGGGGCTGTGGAAGTCGCTGCCGCGCGAGGCCGCCAGGCCGAATTCGCGTGCGGCGTCGGCATAGGTCAGGAATTCAGCCGCCGAGTGGCTGCCGGTGACCACCTCGACGCCCTGGCCGCCGTGGTTTTTGAATTCGGTGAACAACGCGTACTCTTCGTTGGCGCTGAAGCGGTAGCGTGCGGGGTGCGCCACCACGGCCACGCCACCGGCCTGCGTGATCCAGGTGACGGCCTCCTTGAGCGTGGCCCATCGATGCTCGACAAAACCCGGCTTGCCCTCGGTGAGGTATTTGCGAAACACGTCATTGGTATCGCGGCAGACGCCGGTCTCGACCAGGAAACGGGCGAAATGGGTGCGCGAGATAAGGTCGTGGTTGCCGGCGTATCTGAGTGCGCCGTCGAACGCACCCGGGATGCCGACCTTGGCCAGTTGATCGGCCATGTCGCGGGCCCGTTGTTCACGCCCCCCGCGCGTTTGGACCAGGCCCCGCTGCAGACGCTGGTCTTCGGCGTCGAAGCCAAGGCCGACGATGTGTACGGTCTTGCCGATGAAGCTGACGGAAATCTCGGTGCCGGTCAGGTAGCGCATGCCCCGGTCGCGCGCCGCGGCAGCAGCACGTGCCTGGCCGCTGGTCTCGTCGTGGTCGGTCAGGGCCCACAACTCGACGCCATTGGAGGCGGCGCGCTGCGCTAGTGCTTCGGGGGCGAGGGTGCCGTCAGAGACGGTGGAGTGGCAGTGGAGGTCGGCGTTGAGTATGGGGGACACGTCTGCATTTTAGGCGCTGCGCCAACCGTTCAGCCGTCGGTGTTGATCTTGGCCACCAGTTCGCGCAACACAGCGTCGGCCTGGTCGTTCAAAATCTGGCAGGTGCCCGCGTTCTCGTGACCGCCGCCGCCGTAGGCCAGCATCAGGTCGCCGATGTTGGTCTTTGAACTGCGGTTGGTGATGGACTTGCCGGTGGCAAACACCGTGTTCTGCTTCTGGACGCCCCACATGGCGTGGATGGAGATGTTGGTGTCCGGGAACAGTGCGTAGATCATGAAGCGGTTCACCGCGTAGATCGTCTCTTCGTGGCGCAGGTCGAGCAGCGCCAGATTGCCATGCACCGTGGTACAGCGGCGGATCTGCGCCTTGGCCTTTTCCGCATGCTCCAAGTACAGGTCGACGCGCTCCACGATATCGGGCAGGGTCAGCACGTCGTCGATAGTGTGGTTGCGCACGTAGGAGATCAAGTCCATCATCAGTTGGTAGTTGCTGACCTTGAATTCACGAAAGCGCCCCAGCCCCGTGCGGGAGTCCATCAGGTAGTTCAGCAGCACCCAGCCGGTCGGATCGACGATCTCGTTGACGGAGAACTCGGCCGCGTCACTCTTGTCCACCGCGATCATCATGTCGTCGAGCAGACGGGGAAAGCGCTTTGCGCCACCGTAACATTCGTAGACCACGCGGGCCGCCGACGGGGCGCCTGGATAGATGATGTAGTTCTTGGGCCGCTCGCCCCCGGCATTGCGCACGGTTTCCGACGCATGGTGATCGAACACCAGGTGCGCGCCCGCCACATAGGGCAGGTTGGTGGTGATGTCGCGTTCGGTGATCTCGACCTTGCCGTCCTGCATGTCCTTGGGATGTACGAACTTGATGTCGTCGATCAGGTTCAACTCGTCAAGCAGGATGGCGCAGGCCAGCCCATCGAAGTCGCTGCGTGTGACAAGCCGGTATTTCTGGTCGGGCATGGGTGGCTCCGCGATGAACAGTGGAAAAATCGATTCTATGCGGTGGATTTGCCACTCGATCAGATGCCTTCCGCCCCCTCGATCAAAAACTTCACCTTCCGCGTGCCATTCCACTCGTCCGCATCGAGCCGGAACGCGATCCTGACGCGAGCAGGCAGGCTGTCGGTGTGGCCGAACCAGATGCCGTCGATGGGTGTACCCTGGTGCCTGAGCTTGAGCGCCAGGTGTTTTTCGCCTACCAGGCGCTGCGACAGCACTTCGACCTCTTCACTGAACGTGGGCGGGGCGAAACCCTGGCCCCATACTTCCTTGTGCAGGGTGTCGACCAGATCCACGCGCCGGTATTGCGCGTCGAGCGGGCCGTCGGTCTCGATGCGCCGGGTCAGCGTAGCGGCGTCGAGCCACTCGAGCGCCACTTGGGCCAGCCCCTGCTCGAACTGCGCGAACCGTTCCTGTGCAATGGTGCAGCCGGCGGCCATGGCATGACCCCCGAAACGCAGCAACACGCCTGGGTGTCGTTTGGCCACCAGGTCGAGTGCGTCTCGCAAGTGGAAGCCGGCAATCGACCGCCCCGAGCCTTTTAGTTCATGTTCCTTGCCGGGCGCCTGGCTGGCTGCAAACACGAAGGTCGGCCGGTGCAGTTTGTCCTTGATGCGCGAGGCCACGATGCCGACCACACCTTCATGAAAGTTCCGGTCGAACATGCAGATGGCGGGTGGTGGCTCTGCGCCGTCGTCGAACAACCCACTGGCGATCTGTATCGCCTGGTTGCGCATGTCGCCCT
This sequence comes from Rhodoferax sp., assembly GCA_031416855.1. Taxonomy (GTDB): domain Bacteria; phylum Pseudomonadota; class Gammaproteobacteria; order Burkholderiales; family Burkholderiaceae_C; genus CAISIP01. The sequence goes on from JANOUM010000907.1 coordinate 5,902, forward strand.
CGATCACGCGCCGTTCGCGGTTGATGCCGTCCAGCGTGCGGGCCAGTGCGTCGCCGCGCGCCGGGTCGTCGGTCAGCAGGCATTCGATGCCCAGCGTCATGTCGCTCAGGCGCCCGGCCGCGTTGATGCGAGGCCCCAGCGCAAACCCGAAGTCGAAGGTGGTGGCCACCTGCGCCTTGCGGCCTGCGGCCGCGAACAGGCTTGCCAGCCCGGCCGGCATGGCGCCGGCGCGTACCCGCTTGAGTCCCTGCGCGACCAGGCGGCGGTTGTTGGCGTCGAGCCGCACCACGTCGGCGACCGTGCCCAGTGCCACCAGGGGCAGCAGTGTGTCAAGTTTCGGCTGGTTGTCGGTTGTGAAGCGACCGCGTCGGCGCAACTCCGCGCGCAACACCAGCAGCACGTAGAACATCACACCAACACCGGCGATCGACTTGCTGGCGAACCGGCATCCGGGCTGGTTCGGGTTGACGATCACGTCGGCATCGGGCAACTCGGCGGCCGGCAGATGGTGGTCGGTCACCAGCACCTGCAGACCCAGCTGCCGGGCGCGGGCCACACCGTCGATGCTGGCGTTGCCGTTGTCCACGGTGATCAGCACGTCGGCGCCACTGTCCTTCACCCGCTGGGCGATAGGAGCCGTCAACCCGTAACCGTCGAGCACGCGATCGGGCACGATGTAGGCCACGTGGCGCGCGCCGAGCAGGCGCAGGCCGCGCAAGCCCACGGCGCAGGCGGTCGCGCCGTCGCAGTCGTAGTCGGCCACGATGCACAGGCGCTTGTCTGCAGCCAGCGCATCGGCCAGCAGGGTGGCGGCCTCCTGGGCCCCCTTCATGTCGGCGGGTGGCAGCAGGCGGTGAAGTCCATCGTCGATTTCGTTCATGCCATTGACGCCTCGGGCCGCATACAGCCGGGCCAGCAGCGGGTGCATGCCGCCCTGTTCAAGCGCCCAGACCGCGCGTGGTGGAACATCCCGGGTCGTGATTTTCATAAACTGTCCTGCAGGGCGGGCAGGTTGGTCGGGCTCCAGCGGCGCTGCAGCCGGCGCCACAACGGCTGTCGCACGAGCCCGAATTCGATCGCACTGCGCTCGCCGCACAATGTGAGCCGGCTGTGCGGCGCACTGGCGAGCGCCTCCAGCAGCCGCTTGCACGCGCCGCGGTCCAGTTCGACCCATGCCGCCGCCCAGGCACCCCAATCCCCGTGTATCGCCGCGTCGCGCAGACTGCGGCCCACCAGCACGTTCCCGGTGGCGTCCGTGCGGGCGGACGCGGGCAGTACGCCGGTGCCGCTGATCCAGAACGAATTCACGCTGGGTTGCCCGCGGGCCTCGCGCAGGTCGTTCACGGGGTGGGTGTAAAGCAGCATTTGCATCTCGTTTTGCAGCCGCCGCAAGGCTGGCACCGAGGGCATCAGCAACTGGATGTCGCGGCCCACGACCCGGTCGAGCGCAGCGCTGGCCAAGCCTTGGAACACGGCACCACGTGCCAGCCAGCGGTCCGGCGCCGCTTGGTCGAGCGTGATGCCGTCTTCGGCGAAATACGGTGCCATGGAGGCCAGCAGGGCGCGCGACTGCACCGGGTCGAGTGCCAGCATGGCGGGGTCGGTCATCTCGATATGGTGGGCACCCACGTTCCAGTGCACCGGCGAAACCCAGGCCCATGCCGCGTCGGTTTGGCTGCGGCCGGTCTGCTGTGCTTCCAGTGCCGCCCACGCCAGGCAGCCGTCGGCGGCCTCCATGCCGTACAGCCGCGCCAGCGCCCGCTCGTGGGGAGGCGACAGGCTGGTGAGTGCAGCCTCGTCGGTGTCGACATGCACCAGCCGCTGCAGCAGCGCGTCGAGGTTGGGCAGACGCAGCCCGCGCAGTGCCTCGGCGCACCCGGGCGCGTTGGAACAGGCGAACGGAATCAGCAGGTGCATGCGGCTATTGTCCGGGATGCCACAATCCGGGCTGCCCCATGTCCCGC
>JANOUM010000908.1:0-7253 GCA_031416855.1 Rhodoferax sp.
AGCCTGACGGCGGCACTCGATGGCTTGCAAGGTTTTGACCTGGGTGGTGGCCTGGTGGTGAGTTACAGCCCGGCCGACCACACCGGGCTGGATTTTGCCGACTTGTCCATCATCGACGCCAAGGGCCGGTTCAAGCGCTGAGCGGTGCCGCGGCGGTTGCGCACCGCGCGCGCCGGTGCTGCCGGGCGTGTCCGCCAGGCGCGCGCCGTTGCAGCACCCGGCAGCCTTAATGCGCCGGTAATGTGCGCCGGGCAGACTGCGGGTACCAGCTTGAGGTCCCTGCCATGCCCGATATCGATACCAGCCTGTTCCTGTGGATCAACGCCACCAGCGCCTCGCCTGCCTGGCTGGCGCCACTGGCACGTTTCTGCTCCGTCGAACTGCCGCAATGGCTGGTGGCCGGCGCCGTAGGGGCGTTCGTCGTGGGGGATGCGCGCATCCAGCGTGCCGTCTTGCGCATGGTGTGGGCCATGGCCATCGCGTGGGTGATCGCGCGTCTGGGGCAGCAGTTCTTCCCGATGCCCCGTCCCTTCATGGTGGGCCTGGGAACGTCCTGGATGGCCCACGGCAGCTCGCCCGGCTTCCCCAGCACGCATGCCAGCGTGGCGTTTGCGTTTGCGGCGGCCATGGCTGCTGCGTCCCGCCGCACGCTGGTCGCCGCGGTGGCCCTGTTGCTGGCCGGCATGGTGGCCTGGAGCCGGGTTTGCCTGGGCCTGCATTTTCCGGTCGATGTGGTCATGGGCGCGCTGGTCGGGGCGTTCAGCGGCTGGTTGAGCGGCATCGGGCCGGGACTGGTGATGCGCACGCGGGTGGCCCATGAGTGAGATTCTGTCAGAGCTGGTGCCGCGTGTGGCGGGGGCACCGTTGCGCGATCCGGCCCTTTCGCCGCAGCCATTGACGGTGGGCACACCGGCGCGCGAAGGTACGGCCTGCCACCTGACGACGAGCCGCCCCGAGCGGCCGGCCCTCAGTTGCGTGGTGCCAGCCTACAACGAAGCCGCCAACCTGGGGCCCCTGCTGCAGGGCCTGACGCGTGCGCTGGCCCAAGCAACGGACCGGTGGGAAGTGATCGTGGTCGATGACGGCAGCAGCGACGCCACGCCGCAGGCCATGGTGCCCTGGCTGGTGCGCCCCGGTGTGCGTTACCTGCGCCTGTCGCGCAACTTCGGCAAGGAAGCCGCGCTGACGGCAGGCATCGACCGCGCCGCGGGCGACGTGGTGCTGCTGATGGATGCCGACCTGCAGCATCCGGTGGCGCTGATCCCGCAGATGCTGGCGGCCTGGGCGCAGGGGGCCGACATGGTCTGCGCCACCCGCGCGTCGCGCGCCGACGAGAGCCTGGTCAAGCGCGTGGGCACGAGGTTGTTCTATACGCTGCTCAACCGCGACTCTGCGGTGCAGATCCCGGTCGACGGGGGCGACTTCCGCCTGATGGACCGGTGCGTCGTGGACGCAATCCGCTCGCTGCCCGAGCGCAACCGGTTCATGAAGGGCCTGTATGCCTGGGTCGGTTTTCATACCGTGTCGATCCCCTACCTGCCGCTGGCCCGCCACGCGGGGCGCAGCAGCTTTTCGATCGGCCGGCTGGTGCGGCTCGCGTTTACCGGCATCACCTCCTTCACCAACGCACCACTACGCTGGTGGAGCGGGATCGGCGCAGCGATTGCGGTGGCGGCGCTGGCGTACGGTGTCTGGATCGTGATCGAACATGCGATCTACGGCGTCGATGTGCCGGGCTGGGCCACGGTGGTGGCCGGCATGATGTTTCTCAGCGGCGTGCAGTTGCTGTCGATCGGCATGCTCGGCGAATACGTGGGCCGCATCTTCGACGAGGTGAAGCAGCGCCCGGTCTACCTGGTGGGCGCCGAGGCCGGCCGGGCCTGTGTGCCCCCGCCATCCGCGCCGCCATGACACCCGCCGAAGGGCCCGTACGCGAGCTCACGTTGTGCGCCGACGACTTCGGCCTGCACCGCGGTGTGTCGGCCGGCATTGCACAACTGGTGCATGCCGGACGGCTGTCGGCGGTGTCGTGCATCACCAACGGCGCCGATTGGCTCACCGCGGTATCCCTGCTGGGAAGACGCCCGGGCGACGTGTCGCTGGGCCTGCACATAAACCTGACCGAGGGCCGTCCGCTGAGCACCGCGCTGGCGCGGGTCTGGCCGCGCCTGCCGTCCCTGCCCAGGCTGATCCTGCTGGCCCATGCCGGGCTGCTGCCGCGCTCGGCGCTGCGCTCCGAGATGCAGGCGCAACTGGAACTGTTTCGCGTCGGCGCCGGCGCCCTGCCGCAGCATCTGGACGGGCACCAGCATGTGCACCATCTGCCGGGGATCCGCACGCTGGTGCTGGAGCTGGTGCAGGGGCTGCTCCCAGCGCCCTGCGTGCGCAGTGCCGCGCGGCTGCCCGGTGCGGATTTCGCATGGAAGCGCTGGCTGATCCGGCAAACTGGCGCGGCCGCGCTGGAGCGGCAGATGGAGCGGCGCAATCTCGCCCACAACCGCGTGCTGCTGGGCGTGTATGACTTCCGTGATGGTGACTACGGAGCCCGGATGCGCCACTGGTTGTCGCTGCTCCCGTCCAGCGGCGGCTGGGTGTTCTGCCACCCCGGCCTCGACAGCCCGGACTCTGGCGGCCCCGCGGATGCGATCGGTGGCGCGCGCATGCGCGAACTGGCCTACCTCGCCAGCGACCGGTTTGTGCAGGATCTGGATGCCGCCCGGGTGCACCTGGCACCGGGTTGCGGGCCTCAGGCAAAGGTCCAGTGCCTGTTGACCCCGAACGTCAGCAGCAGCGCCAGGCCGGTCGCCAGCACCTGACCGGCGAGGTAGTGGCCGCCGGCCCAGACGGTCGTGGCCACCACCGCCATACTGACCAGTGCGCCGATCACCGCGGTGACCTGAAACCGCCACCAGGCCGCACGGCCACGGGCCGCACCGGCGAATGTGTACCGGCTGTTTCCGAAGTAGGCCACCTGTGCCCCGACCACGGCGCCTACGCCGGCGCCGACCCAGGCCGGCCAGCCGGCCAAGGCGACTGCGGCCGCGAGCAGGCCGTAGTGGGTGGCGGTTGCCGCGGTACCCACGGCACAGTAACGGATGAACCGGTGCATGGGCTGGCCGCGTCAGGGACAGGGCGGCAGCGGGGCATGCCACAGCGCCGTGCCCTCGCGCTCGAACACCTGGGTCGCGCCGGCCACGGCATGCAGCTGCGCGGCCTTGGCGCTGGCCACCACGAACCAGGCAGCACCCTGCCCGCAGGCCAGGCGCGGCAGATCGGACAGCGGTTTGAGCAGCGCGCTGCCCAGGGCAGGATCGAACCGCGCAGCGTCGGCCAGTTCCTTGCGCCAGTTGTCCTGGGTCGCCAGCCGCGGGTCGGCCCAGTCGCTCGCGATGATCGGCAACGCGGCCAGCCGCGCATAGTAGGAGACGTCGTAGAACGGCTGGTCGACCATCACCACGCGGTCACCGGGCCCCAGCTTCATGCGCAAGACCTCGGCCAGTTCGCGATTGCCGTGGGGTGAGCGCCATGCCAGGGTGCCAGCCGCGACGAGGCACAGCAGCGCCGCCACAGCGGCCACCCGCTGCGTGGTGCGCAACGCTGCGGCGTCCAGCGCCAGCGCCACCAGCACCGACCACGGAACCAGCGCCGGCAACACATAACCGACCAGCTTGGAGCTGGGCAGCGAAAAGAACCCCACGATCGCCAGCACCCACCACAGCCACAGGCTGGCGAGCGCGTCCGGGCGCGCGCGAACCATGCGCAACGCCTTGGGCAGCCACACGCTCCAAGGCAGGGTCAGCAGCGGCAGCACCAGCACGAAGAACCAGAACGGCTGCACGTTGTTGAAGGTCGACTGGGCGAAGCGGCGCACATGCTGCTCCATGAAGAAGTAGTCGAAGAAACCGGGATACCGCGATTGCATGGCGATGAACCACGGCGCCCCCACCGCCAGGCCGGCGAACACGGCCAGCGGGTGGAACAGGCGCGGCAGCTGGCGCCACCGGCCCTGGGCGAGCATCCACGGGCCGACCACCAGCGCCGGCAACACGAAGCCGATCAGGCCCTTGGCCAGCATCGCGGCAGCGCAGGCCACCCATGCCAGCACCAGCCAGCCCAGCCGCACCCGTGGCGGGTGTTCGAGCGCGCGCGCAAATGCCAGCACCGCCGTTGTGATCAGTCCGGCCACCAGCAGGTCGTGGTTCACATACTGCGCGCCGATGAAGAAGAACGGGCTGGTCGCGAGCACCACCAGGGCGGTGGTGGCCACGCGCGCGCCATACCAGTGCCGCGCGCCCAAGAACAGGCCCGCACCCATCAGCCAGCCACCGGCCAGGGGGCCGGCCCTGGCGGACCATTGCTGCACACCGAACAGTTGCATCGCGGCCATGTCCACCCAGTACAGCAGGGGCGGCTTGTGGAAGAACGGCAGGCCGTTGAGCGTGGGCACCCACACGCCGCCAGCCAGCATCTCGCGCGCGACATTGGCATACCGTCCTTCGTCGGGCATCAGCAGCGGGCGCCACCCGAGCGTGGCCAGCAACCAGAGCGCCAGCAGCAGCAACACCCAGCCGGCAGGCCAGTCGGGCCACGCCGCACCGGCTTGCGACTGCGGCCGGCGCGTGAACCGATTCAGCGCCACAGGGCGGCCCATGGTGCGTCGCCAGCCGAAGCGCCCGGCCTTGCCGGCCCATCGGCGAGCCGGAGGAATACCGCCGCGACCCAGGGCAGGCACAGGCCGATCGCGGCGTCGCGCGTGGCGGAATTCACCAGCGCCGCGCACAGCGTCGCCAGAGCGGCGACGAACGCCAGCGCGCCGGCCGTGTCCTGGCGCTGCCAGCCGATCCGGCATGCGGTCCACAACACGGCCAGCCACGCCAGCGCACCGGGCAGCCCGGCCTGCGCGCCCATCCACAGGAAGTCGTTGTGCGGCATGTTGAGGTTGGCAAGTGCTGCCGGCGCACGCAAGCGCCACTGGTCGTTCCAGGCACCGATGCCCCAGCCCATGAGGGGCTTGTCGAGCAGCATGTCGACAGTGTGGCGGAGCATCTGCACCCGCAGGTTCCAGCTGCCCTGTGTCACCGCGCCAGCGCTGGCCTGCTGCAGTTCGGCCAGGCCCTGGGCCAGGCGCGTCTGCATGGCAGGCAGCAGTGCCAGCAGCAGCACCGACACCAGCGCCATGCCGGCCAGGGCGAGCAGCAGGTTGCGCCACTGGTTGCGCCAACGGTGCAGCGCAGCCGCGGGCATCGACAACAGCGCGATCAGCAGCGCGCTGCGGCTGGGCAGCGCGAACACGATCGCAATTAGCGGCACCAGTGCCACCGCCAGCGCCGCCAGCCGCCTGTGGCCCGTGCTGGCCAAGGCCACGACGATCGACGAGCCGGCCAGCACGGCCAGCAACAGCGCATTCGAGATCGACTTGTTGCCGGAGTACTGCAGCAGGTTGCGCCACGGGGAGTCGATTGGAATTCCGAGCGCCGGGCCGATGACGATGACGACGAGGCTCAGGCCCGCGGCAACAAGGAAGCCGCGCAGCGCCCAGGCGGCCTCTTGCTGCGTCAGCGCCAGCGCCATCGCGAAGGTCAGCACGATCCGGACGCCATGCCACAGGTTGGAAGGGGTCTCGGGATAGATCACCGGCTGCAATGCCAGCACGACCAGAGTCCATGCGCCAAAGACCAGCAATGGCACAAACAGGCGGTGTGCACGCAGCCGCTGCCACCGATGGATCAGTTGCCCGCTCGCCAGCAGCGCCAGTGCCAGGGCGAAAAATGCCAGGTAGGTGAGCCCCACCGGCATGAACAGCACCAGTCCCCAGAAACCGGCGCTGTACCGCACCCACGGTGCGGGGCCGCCCGCGATCCCGGGTTGCGGCGCCGGCGCGGCCGGCACGACCTCAGGCGCCGCCGGCATCCGCGCTCCAGAACAGCGAGTAACGCGTTGTCATCGGCGCCGCGCCGCTGTCGCGCACCAGTTCTGCATGGTGCATCACGGCGATGCGCTGCACCAGCTTCAAGCCGATGCCCAGACCGGTCGCAGCTGCGTTTGGCGCTGCCTCGCGGTTGCTCGCGCCCCCGCCCCGTTGCCCGTTGTCGCTGACCGCCAGGCTGCGGCCTGCGCCGGCCTGCGCCACCGCGATCTCCACCACGGTGCCGCGCCCGGTGTGCACCAGGGCGTTGGTGATCAGGTTGGCCAATGCCAGTTCCAGCAGCAGGAGGTTGCCCTGGACGACGACCGGTTCCGGGCCACACGCCAGTTCGAGCACATGGCCGCTGTCGTAACTGGCCTGGGCGAAACCGGCCATGACCCGCGCCGCCAGTTCGCCCAAGTCCACGTCCTGCGCTGCGTCGTCCTCGCGGCTTTGCGCCCGCGCCAGGTCCAGCAACTCGCCCAGGATGCGTCCCGCCCGAAGCGCCTCGCGTTGCAGCGCGGCCAGCGCCGCGGCCCGATCGGCCGGGTCGGGCTGGCTCGCCGCATTCTGCGACTGCAGGGCGATGACCGACAGCGGCGTGCGCAACTCGTGCGCCACATCGGAGGCGAATTCGCGCTCCCGGCTGGCCTGGGCCTGCAGCTTGTCGATCAGTCCGTTGATGGCCTGCACCATGCTGTCGAATTCGGCGAACCGGGGCGCATGTTCGAGCCGCTCGCCGTTTCTGAGGTTCAGGCCCGCGACCTTCGATGACAGCGTGTTCAGCGGCTGAAGGCCGCGACGCATCGCCCACCACAGCAGCAGCGCGATCAGCGGCAGCACCACCAGGGCCGGGCGGGCGATCGTCGTCGCGACCTGGCGACCGATCCAGGCCCTTTGCTGCAGGTCGATGATCGCCGCGGCGCGGCGCGCACTGCCCGTGCGCCGCGCGGCAAACATCCGCCACTGGTGGGAGATGCTGGCATTGCCGGAGGGCGCGGCGAAGGTCGAGTACCCGTCCGGCTGGTTGATGGCCCAGCGTTGGTCCAGTGGCCGGCTATCGGCCACGATCGCGTCGTTGTCCCACACGATGACGGCCATGCTGCGGGTGAAGTTGAGGTGGCGTCCCAGTGGAATGAAGGAACCGAACTCCTGCTCCACCGGTATCTGGATCGTGGATGGGTCGCCGGGCTGATTGCCGAAGGCGGAGACCTGCAGCAGGACATTGACGGCCGATGCGAGGTGGGCATCGGTGACCTCCTTGGCCTCGTGCAGTCCGGCGTAGTAGGACGCGCCCATCAGCGTGACCCACGCAATGGCAAGCGCAACGAGGGTCCAGCGCCACAGG
>JANOUM010000909.1:0-4141 GCA_031416855.1 Rhodoferax sp.
GCCACCATATCGGGGCGCGTCAATGAGTTGGTACCGTCCGTCCGACATCGGTTTCGAAACCCGGGCCTGGCTGGCCAGGCTCGGGCAGGGCGCGCGCCTGTTCGTGCGCTTGCTGGCGCTGGTGGGCCCGACCTTCCGCCGCTTCGGCCTGGTTCGCGACCAGATGCATTTCCTGGGCAACTACTCGCTTGCCATCATCGCCGTGTCGGGCCTGTTCGTGGGATTTGTCTTCGGCCTGCAGGGTTATTACACGCTGCAGCGATACGGATCGTCGGAGGCGCTGGGTCTGCTCGTCACACTCACGCTGGTGCGTGAATTGGGCCCGGTGGTGACAGCGCTGCTGTTTGCCGGGCGGGCCGGCACCTCGCTGACGGCCGAGATCGGCCTGATGAAGGCCGGCGAGCAGATCAGTGTGCTGGAGATGATGGCGGTGGACCCGGTGCAACGCATCCTGGCGCCGCGTTTCTGGGCCGGCGTGATCGTGATGCCGATGCTGGCGGCGGTGTTCAGTGCCATGGGCATCATTGGCGGCTGGGTAGTCGGGGTGTTGTTGATCGGTGTCGATGCCGGATCTTTCTGGAGCCAGATCCAGGGCGGCGTCGATGTCTGGCGGGATGTGGGCAACGGCCTCATCAAGAGCCTGGTGTTCGGCACCACGGTGACCTTCGTCGCCCTGCTGCAGGGCTACGAGGCCCAGCCCACGCCCGAGGGTGTTTCGAAGGCGACCACGCGTACGGTGGTGGTCGCGTCCTTGGCGGTGTTGGGCCTGGATTTCATCCTGACGGCCATGATGTTCAGTTTGTGAGTCCACGGAGGGCAGAATGCAAAAATCCAAGAACGATGTCTGGGTGGGTCTGTTCGTGCTGGTGGGTATGGCTGCGGTGCTGTTCCTGGCGCTGCAAGCGGCCAACCTGCTCAGCCTCAATTTTCAGAAGACCTACAAGATCGACGCCAAGTTCGACAACGTGGGCGGCCTCAAGGCCAAGGCGGCCGTGCGCAGCGCTGGCGTGCTGGTCGGTCGCGTCGAGTCGATCACGTTTGACGCCAAGTCGTTCCAGGCCCGCGTCGCGATTTCCCTGGAGAGCCGTTATGTGTTCCCCAAAGACAGCTCGCTCAAGATCCTTACCAGCGGGCTGCTGGGCGAACAGTACCTGGGCCTGGAGCCAGGCGCCGATGGCAACAGCCTGGCCGCTGGTGATACCATTTCCAGCACGCAGTCGGCGGTGGTGCTGGAGAACCTGATCAGCCAATTTTTATACAGTAAAGCCGCCGACGCCAGCGCACCGCAGGGAACCAAGGACAAAAAATGACGAGATTTTGCAGCCGTAGCCCGGGGCTTTTCGCACGGCGCGCCCTCTGTTGGGGGGTGCTGGCCGTGGTGAGCACTGGGTGCGCAACCCGACCGGACGGCAACCCACGCGACCCGTTCGAATCCTTCAATCGCGGCGTTTACCAGTTCAACGATGGTGTCGACAAGGTCGTGTTCAAGCCCGCCGCCACGGTCTACCACGCCCTCACACCGGCCCTGGTGCGTGCGGGTGTCGGCAATTTCCTGGGCAACTTGGAAGACGTATGGTCGTTTGTGAACAGCGTGCTCCAGCTCAAGCCCAGGGCGGCCGCCAATAACTTCATGCGCTTCAACGTCAACACCGTGTTCGGCCTCGGCGGTGTGCTGGATGTCGCCAGTGAAGCCGGCATCGAGCGCCAGCGCGAGGACTTCGGCCAGACGCTGGGGCATTGGGGCATTCCAAGCGGCCCCTACCTGGTGCTGCCTTTCCTGGGGCCCTACACCGTTCGTGATGCATTTGCAATGCCGGTCGACAGGGCCGGCGACATCGTGGGTAATCTGGACCACGTGGCGACCCGCAACGCGATCAAGCTGATCGACCTGTTGGACACCCGTGCCGGTCTGCTGCGGGCGGGCGATGCCCTTGACGAAGTGGCGCTCGACAAATACACGTTCACGCGCGACGCATTCCTGCAGCGGCGTCGCAATGCCGTGTACGACGGTGATCCACCTGAAGATTCCCCGCGCACCAGCGCGCCGCGCCGCTGAAGATCGCCGGTGCGCCGGCCATTTGCCGGTCGGCGATACCGGGGCCTGGTGCGTTAAGAAAGGCAAAGACCTTTGTTCCAATTCGAAAGACCTGACATGCAACGTCGCAGATTGACCCTGTTCCTACCGTTTCTCATTGCCGGTGCCGTCTGGCTCACCGCTGTACCCGCGCTGGCGGCCGATGAAATGCCTGATGCGCTCATCAAGCGCCTGTCGTCTGAAGTGATCGACAGCATCAAGGCCGACAAGTCGATCCAGGCTGGCGACGTGTCGCGCATCGCGACGCTGGTCGAACAAAAGATCATGCCCAACGTCAACTTTCAGCGCATGACGGCGTCGGCTGTCGGTCCGGCGTGGCGCCAGGCGACACCGGAGCAGCAAAAACGCCTGCAAGATGAATTCAAGATCCTGTTGGTGCGTACCTATGCCGGTGCGTTGTCTCAGGTCAGCGACCAAACCATCATCGTCAAGCCCCTGCGCGCCGCAGCAGACGACAAGGAGGTCGTGGTGCGGACCGAAGTCAAGGGCCGCGGCGACCCGATCCAGCTCGACTACCGGATGGAGAAAACTCCGGGGCAGGGCAGTGGCTGGCAGATCTTCAACCTGAATGTGCTTGGTGTCTGGCTGGTGGAGACCTACCGCAGCCAGTTCGCACAGGAGATCAATGCCAAGGGCGTCGATGGCCTGATCGGCACCCTGGCCGAGCGCAACAAGAGCAACGCCAGGAAGGGTTGAGCGTGCTGGTGCTCCCGGCCGACCTGACCAGCGCGCAGGCCAATGCCTGCCTGACGATGTTGTTGCAGGGCTTGCAATCGGAGGCAGGGCCCACGGTGGTGGTGGATGCATCGGCCCTGGGCCGCTTCGATTCGGCCGCCCTGGCGGTGTTGCTCGAATGCCGGCGCGAGGGCCAGCATCTCGGCAAGGCGATCACCATCCGGGCCATGCCCCAGCGCCTGCGCGACCTCGCCACCTTGTACGGCATCGCCGAGCTGCTGCCAGCGGCCTGATCCGACCGGCTAAAATCGCCGGCTCCCATGCTCGCCATCTCGTTCCAGTCGGTTTCCAAGGCCTACCCTTCCCCCCGCGGTCCCTCCCACAACGCCTTCATGGCGCTTGACGGCGTGAGCCTGGATATCGAGCAGGGCGAGTTTTTTGGCCTGCTGGGCCCCAACGGCGCCGGCAAGACGACCATGATCAGCATTCTGGCCGGGCTGACGCGCGCAACCAGTGGCCGGGTGACGGTGCTGGGCAGCGATGTCCAGGCCGATTATGCGCAGGCACGCCGCAAGCTCGGTGTGGTGCCCCAGGAGCTGGTCTTCGACCCGTTTTTCAACGTGCGCGAAGCCCTGTTGTTCCAGTCGGGCTACTTCGGAGTCCGTAACAACGGTGCCTGGATCGACGAATTGCTGGAAAGCCTGGGCCTGACCGACAAGGCTGGTGCCAACATGCGCCAGCTCTCGGGTGGCATGAAGCGGCGCATGCTGGTGGCGCAGGCCCTGGTGCACAAACCGCCGGTGATCGTGCTCGATGAACCGACTGCCGGTGTCGATGTAGAACTGCGCCAGACCCTCTGGCATTTCATTGCCAAGCTCAACAAGCAGGGGCACACGGTCTTGCTGACCACGCACTATCTTGAGGAAGCCGAGGCATTGTGCGGCCGGATCGCGATGCTCAAGTCCGGCCGCGTCGTCGCGCTGGACCGAACCAGCGAGCTGCTCAAGGCCGCGTCGAGCAATGTACTGCGGTTCAAGCTGGACGCCGAATTGCCACCGGCGCTGGCCGCCAAGGCGCGGATCACCGGACGCATCGTGCAGTTCCCGGCGCACGACGCACTGGAGATCGAACACTACCTGAGCGCCGTGCGCGAGGCGGGGCTGCGCGCCGAGGATGTCGAGATCCGCAAGGCCGATCTCGAGGACGTGTTCCTCGAGATCATGACCCAGCACCGGGATTCCGTCGCCGGAGTGGCGCCATGAGCCCGCAGGGCCGCCCCAAGGGCGAATACCGCAATGCGCAGCATGGAGGTTGCCTGATGAGCCCGCAGGGCCGCCCCAAGGGCGAATACCGCAAAGCGCAGCATGGAGG
>JANOUM010000910.1:0-3780 GCA_031416855.1 Rhodoferax sp.
CGGCCTGCGACTGGTAGAACAGCGCCAGCGAGCCGCCGCCGGACCAGCCGGCTATCACCACCTTGCCATAGCCCCACACCTCCCGGGCGTGGCGCACATAGGCTCCCAGGTCGACCACCACGTTTTCCATGATCAGCGCGCTGTCGTTGCGCGCATACCGGCTGGCGGCACACAACACATGCACGCCGCGTTCGGCCATCGCGCGCGGCATCGGCAGCAGCTGCAGGGTGGAGGCCGGGTGCATGTAGATCAGCAGGGTGTCGGAGGGCCGGTCCTTGGGCAGGTAACGGATACCTTCCAGATTGACCACGCCCTGGTTGCCGGCAAAACCGTACACGTCCTTGAACGCCGAGGCCTCGGCGAACTTCACGTGCACCCATTCGGCCTGGACTTCATATCGGCTGTCAAGCATGGTGCGCATCGCATTCCCTCGTTGTCGGATACCGGAGCGGCCGGCTTTGCTGGATGTCAGGTGGTGGTGCCCGGGCGAGCGGCTTTGTCGCGCGACCAGGCGTCGCAGGCGGTGCGCGCGGCACGGCGAAAGCCCTGCAGCTCCTGCGCGCCGGACGTGGTGAGCGTCAGCTCCAGCCGGATGCCGTTGGGATCGAAGAAATAGATCGACCGCACGAAACCGTCGTGCAACACCGGCCCGAGCACTTCCACGCCGGCCGCCTCCAGCCGGCGCTTCGCCTCGTCCACCTCGGCCTCGGAGCCGACACGCAGGGCCAGGTGGTTGACCCAGCGCGGCGTGTTCGGCCAGGGTTCGACGCCCTGGTTGTCTCCCAGGTCGAAAAACGCCACACAACTGCCGTCGGTCAGTTCGAAGAACAGGTGGATGAAGGGGCAGTGTTCTCCAGTGCTTCCGACGTTGTCGGCCCGTACCACGTGCACCAATGGCAGGCCGAGCAGGTCCTCGTAGAAGCGGCGGGTCTGCTCGGCATCACGGCAGCGGTAAGCGATGTGGTGCAGTCCATGCACCGGCACAAAGGACGACATGGTGAATCCCTCCTGGCGTTTGGGGACGGCTCAGCGCGCAGCCGGCAGATGGCGGGTGGCCTGGTCCAGCCAGGCCTCATCGTGCGACAGCGTGCGCAGTTCGGCAAGCGCCTCGCCCCGGGTCTGGGTCCAGCGCTCGACCACCCGCACGTCGGCGCCGTCGTCGTCCTGGTAGCAAAACTCCAGGCGGATGCCGTTGGGGTCGATGAAATAGACCGACCAGGTTCCGGCCCCCACCGGAATCGGGCCGATGACGGGAACACCCGCGTCACGCAGCCGCTCGAGCAGTTGGTTGAATCGCTCCTGTGTGACCGTGAAGGCGCAATGCTGCATCGCCGCCAGGGCGTTGCGGTCGCCCTGCTGTTTGGCACCCCGCGGCAGTTCGAAGAATGCCAGCAGGGTGTCGCCGCCGAGGTCGAAGAAATAGTGGCGCAGGTTCTCGAACGGGGGGTTGCCGCGGTTGCCCGCTCCCACGCCGACACCGGGCGGAACTTTCAGCGCGTGGACCAGCGGCATGCCCAGCACTCCGCCGTAAAAATCCATCGTGGCCTTCATGTCCTCGGTGTTGAGCGCGAGGTGGTGGATACCACGCGACAGGGGCGGTGCGCTGTGGCGCAGGCGGGTGCTGGTTGCTTGCATCGGGGGATCCCTTCTTCAGCCGGCTCTGGCCAGATCGAAATACAGTTGCCCCAGATCCGGTCGCCGGGCCAGCTCCGCACTGGCCTGCACCAGGGCGATGCGTCCTTTGACCAAAACATAGGCGCGGCTGGTGAACGGCAGCGCAATGTCGAGTTTCTGCTCCACCAGCACCATGGTCAAGCCCTGTGCACGCAGCGCCGTCAAGGCGTGGCGGATCACCTGCACCACCAGCGGCGCCAGGCCGAGAAAGGGCTCGTCGAGCAGCAACACGCGCGGGGACGACATCAGCGCCCGGCCGATCGCCACCATTTGTTGCTCGCCGCCCGACAGGGTGCCGGCCAACTGGTGACGCCGCGCGGCCAGCTGCGGAAACAAGCCGTACACATAGTCGAAGCGCTCCGCCAGCGCGGCCGCTTGGCGCCCGGCCAGACGCACGGCACCGAGCCGCAGGTTGTCCTGCACCGTCAGCGGTGCGAACATCCGCCGGCCTTCGGGCACCTGCACCAGGCCGGCGGCCACGATGGCATGGGAAGGCATGGTGATCAGATCCTGCCCGTCGAGCGTGGCGCGGCCGCCGCGATCGCGCAGGATGCCCGACAGCGCACCCAGCAGCGTCGACTTGCCGGCGCCGTTGGGCCCCAGCAGGGCGACGGTTTCACCGCGCGCCACCTGCAGCGAGACATCCTGCAGCACCGGGCCATGGCCGTAACCGGCGAACAATCCGGACAGCTCAAGCATCGGCCACCACCCCCAGGTCGCCCAGGTAGGCCGACACCACGGCCGGGTCGGCGCGGACCTCGGCCGGCGTGCCCTGGGCGATCTTGTGGCCGAAGTTGAGCACCGCCACGCGGTCGGCCAGCGCCATCAGGAAACGCATGTCGTGCTCGATCAGCAGCACCGCGATGCCCTGGCGCGCGATCTGGCGGATGATGTCGCCGACGCGTTCACATTCCGATGGTGTGAGGCCAGCCGCAGGTTCATCGAACAGCATCAAGCGGGGCTTGGCGGCCAGGCCACGCGCGATCTCGAGCAAGCGGCCCTGGCCGAACGACAGGGTCTCGACATCGGCATGGCGGCAGTCGCCCAGGCCGACGAATTCGACCAGCGCGTCGGCCCGCTGCACCGCGTCGCGTTCGGCCCGGGCCGCGCCGCGGGTGGCGCCCAGCACCGACCACAGGGAGCCGACAAAACCAGTGTGCATGGCGACCATCACGTTCTCGCGCACCGACATGCTGGCGAACGGCTGGTTGTGCTGGAAGGTGCGCATGATGCCGCGGGCAGCCATGGCATGGGTGGGCAGGCCGAGCAGGGATTTGCCATCGAACTCCAGGCTGCCGGCAGTGGGCACCAGCGCGCCGGCGATCATGCCGAAGGTGGTGCTCTTGCCCGCGCCATTGGGACCGATCACGCCCAGGATCTCACCGGCATACACCTCGATGTCGAGCTCGGCAACCGCGAGCAGGCCGCCAAACCGCTTCGTCAGGCCCCTGGCGACCAGGAGCGGCCTGGCGCCCACTGGCGCAGTTTCTGGCGGCCGCACAGTGCTCATCGGGCATCCTCCATGCTGTGTTTTGCGGAATTCGCCTTTGGGAGCGGCCCGGCAGTGCTCATTCAAAAACCACGCTTCGCGCTGCGGTGCAATTTGCCTTGGGAGCGGCCCGGCGGCTCATGCCACCCGCCTGCGCGCCATCAGCGCGTCCCAGAGGCCAATCAGTCCCTTGGGCTGGAACAGCACCACGGCCAGCATGACGACGCCGAACACCAGCGCGTGGTGGTGCCCGATCAAGGGCGACAACACGAAGGGCATCAGGTAGAGCAGCGCGGCGCCGACGATCGCGCCGGCGTGCCGGCCGTTGCCGCCCACGATCACCATGAACAGCAGCAGGAAGGAGTTCGGCAGCCCGAAGATCGGCGGGTTGACGGTGTTGTCGACGAATGCGTAGACCATGCCGGCCACACCCGCCATGGCGCTGGTGATGGTGTAGGCGATGATCCTGGTGCGCGCCACATCGACCCCCATGGCCTGCGCCGCCTCGGGGTTGTCACGCACGGCGCGACAGGCGCGGCCGAACCAGGAGCGGTCGAGCCGCCACAGGATCGCCAGTGTACCCAGCAGCAGCAGCACGATGACCACCGTGTACCACG